>DAITQE010000095.1:0-9221 GCA_036833235.1 Opitutus sp. | reverse complement strand
GTATTGTACCAAATCGTGAAACATGGCGGCGAAGTAGCCGAAGTCGACAACCCAGTGAACTTGCCCGATCCGGGCACGATCACCGAGATCCGCGAACCCACGCTGAAGGCGTCGATCCATATTCCCAACGATTCGATGGGCGACATCCTCGCGCTTGTAATGGAAAAACGCGGTGTCGTGGATCACACGGATACGCTGGACACGACGCGCGTGATGCTCACCTGCATGCTGCCGCTCAACGAAATTCTCGTCGATTTCAACGACCGGCTGAAGAGCATCACGCATGGCTACGGCTCGATGGATTACGAGCTCGGCGGCTACCAGACGTCTGATCTGGTGAAGATGGAAATTCTCATCAACGGCGATCCGGTGGATGCCTTTGCGAGCATCGTTCACCGAGACAAGGCCGAGGGCAAAGGACGGGAACTCTGCGAAAAACTGGCGGAGATTATTCCGCCGCAGATGTTCAAGGTCGCGATTCAAGCCGCGATCGGCGGCAAGGTGATTGCGCGCGACAATGTGAAGGAAATGCGCAAAGACGTGACCGCAAAATGTTATGGCGGTGATATCAGCCGGAAGCGCAAACTCCTCGACAAACAGAAAGAGGGCAAAAAGAAGATGAAACAATTCGGACGTGTTTCCATCCCATCGGATGCCTTCATCAAAGTGCTCAAAACCAACTAAGACCCGTCATGTTTGGCTTCTTTGCTTCACAGGAAAAAAAAATGCGCGAAAGCGCCGCCAACTGGCTCGAGGTCGCCGATAAGGTCTGGCACTTTCGCCGTGATTTGCTCAATGAGCGGGACGCCGGCGATCTTCTGAAGCGGACGGGCGAGCTTCGGCAGCAGCTCAAGACCAAGGCCGATGCTGGAAAGCTGAAGCTCGGCATCGAGACGCTCGAGGGCGTGTTGCGGCGGACGGGTGGGGCGATTTACCCGAAGACATTGCTCGTCGAAAACGTCGAATTCTTTCTCGTCGCCGCAATCGTGATACTCGGCATTCGCACGTATTTTGTGCAGCCGTTCAAGATCCCGACAAATTCCATGTGGCCGACGTATAACGGAATGACGCCAGAGGTCTTCACGAAACCAGCGGATGAACCGGGGAAACTGGCCCAGTTGGGCAGGCTTGTCGCATTTGGCGCCTGGCCGCATCGCGTAAATGCGCCGGCGGACGGAGATGTGCTTATTCCGATTGGCGGCCGGCAGAGCCGCGGATTTGTCGCTTCGCGCACGGTAGCTGGACGTTCATGGCTCGTGTTGCCGGCGACGCTGCGCGAGTACACGATTTTGGTTGGAGACACTCCGATCACGGTGAAGGTGCCGGAGGATTTCGATTTCGATTGGGCGGCATACGACGGCTTTTTCCGTCAGGGAGGGCAACGCTACTCGTCGAGCCACTTTCGTGAGATTCTCAATTACAAGCTGAGCCACGGCGAATTCGAGGTACGCGAAGTGAACGGGGAAACGTTGCAATGCGTCCGTACTGGCCGGCACGTGCGGGCCGGAGAACGGGTTTTTGCGTTCGATGAATTGACGGGTGATCAGTTGTTCGTCGATCGGATCAGTTACCATTTCGTCAGACCGAAGGTCGGCAGCGGATTCGTGTTTCGCACCGGCAACATTCCCGGCATCGCGAGTCGCGTCGGTGACCAGTATTACATCAAGCGGCTCGTCGGTGTGCCCGGAGACAATCTCAAGGTTGAAGGATCGACGCTGATCCGGAATGGCGCACCGATTTCTGGCGCCGACGCGTTTCAGGCCAATGCCCAACGAGAAGGTAATTACCCTGGATATCGGGCGCTTGGCTTGCTGGCGACGGGATCAAGCGTCGACGTGCCGGCCAATTCATACTTCGCGATGGGTGACAATTCTGCCAACAGTGAGGATAGTCGCTATTGGGGCTACGTGCCGGCGAAAGATGCGGTTGGGCGGCCGTTGTTCATCTATTATCCATTTACGCGTCATTGGGGTCCGGCACGGTAAAGCATCGCTGGGCGGTAACGTCAGCGACGCACAATAGATAATAGGCCTTTGGAATCTCATAACGGTCTCAGCGGTCTGGATTCCGCGATGATATAGCGCTTGCCCGTTTTGCTATAACGAGCAACGAGCTGTCCGCTATATGCTCCCAATGTCGCAGATTCGATACCCGGTTATGATGCGTTTGCGCAAGGACACCAAGGCTTCGCTGGAGTCTTTGGCCCGCGAACAAGGACTCAAAGTTGGTCCGTTTTCCGTCCACGTCATGGAGACGATTGCCAAGTGCCCGCCGGAGAAATTTCACTCCGCCTTGGCTGCCTTTTTCGAGGAGTCCCGCCGTCGTTAGCGAACGGATACGCCCCCCCCGGAAAGGCCGTCAAGACATCGCCCCAAGCCCCGCGCGCCTAAAGTCGCAAGGCAGCGGGGCAAGGGGCGAGCTCTCAGGAGACGGCCAAGGCGGGTCTCAGAGTCTCTCTAATCGCACAGAATGGCGTGCAATGGCCCTCTGAGTTCGCCGTCCCATCCATGGCAAAAGGCCCATCAAAGCATTCGCCACTGAAACAGGGATAGGGCGGGGAGCCGCCGCGACAACCTCCTCGACCAGATCGAAGAGTTCCGCACGGGACAGCCATCGGTGATCGACACGGAGCCCCTCGATTTTCGCCCCGTCACGTACCAGTGGCCACAACCGCCGACGCGCATTTGGCAGGTCAGGAAGCAACTCTGTTTCCCGGGTTCCATTGCGGCTGGTTACGAGGGTAATCATCGTGCATCCAGTGTATCCGCCGATATGCTACTGTCAAGTCTAAAGCGTACCCGTTCGGTGGTTACGACGGTGTAACTTTCAGCTTAACCCGACTCGGGACATCGATCTGTTTGCCTCTCCAATTTGGCCATTCCTCCCGTTCCGTGGATAACTGTTGGATATACTGACAAGGTTAGCGACCGGAGGGCGCTGCGCGCCCCGCCGGTCGCGCTATCCTCGTGCCGTTGTTTTCCCCGTTGCCCTGGAGGTCGGTTTAGGCCACGGTGGGAGTGTTCAGTGTTGCAGGCCGTAACAGGCTGTAACGGGAAAGTGCCGCCTTTTTCGCCCCCTTGGAATCCGTCATAGGTGCCTGACGCACAATAGATATTATGTTAAGTCAAGATGCGTTCCCCACCCACATGACGCGGGCCGCGCCGCCCGGGCAGGCTGGAGGCAATCGGGTATCTTTCCGGAAAGCCGGCCGCCCATCACCACGTCGCGACGCCGCAATCTCCCGCCAAGTTGGTCCTTTTTGTCGACGACCTTGATGTTTTTGCGAAGCCATCAGAATCCGATTTGCTCTGCGCCCATGCGTGCTGGCATGACGCGCACGGCACGCTGTGCGTCAGCGAAGAGGCCACGACTTCGTTCGAAGTGTTGGGTGAGGCGCAGGTGGTCGGCCCGTCCGACGTCGCCGCCGAAGCAGGCATAGCCTCCATCGTGCTCCGCATTCCCGCCGGTTCTGGCGGCTTCGAGCTGCGCGCGGCTTCCACCGCAGGCAACGTCCGTTCGACAGCGCAAATCTTCTGGACCGCCGCACCGCTTCGCGCCGCCAAAGCCTCCTGATCACAACCCGCGACTGCCGGACAGCGCGAAACAATGCCATTGGCATCAACGGACTTTCTACGGCGAACTTGGGGTGGCCAACTCCGGTAGGAGATGGGTGCGTCGGTACTCGCGCGGCGAACAACCACAGGCGCGCCGAAAGGCATCATTAAAACGGCTGATCGACGCGAAGCCCGATTCGTACGCTGCGTCAACAATCTTTTGGTCAGTCGTCGCGAGTAGTCGCTGCGCATGTGACACGCGGTGGTTGGTGATGTCATCCACCAGAGTCGCGCCAAACGCTTTCTGAAAGAGATTCATCGCGTAGTTTGGGTGCAGGTTGACCAGTTCGGCTATACGCTGAACCGTGAGACGCTCCGTGTAGTGCTCGGCGATGAAGCACGCCATCTGTTCAACCTTGCTGAGCCCGCTTCGACTCGCAGCTGGACCACGCTCGCCCGTCGCCACGACCGGCCCGACCGCCGCGATGCTGCCCGCGAGGCGGATGAGCCTCGCCTCCATCTCCAGCAAGACGGATCGCTCAAATTCAGCGTTGCGCGTCATCAGGTCGTCGACCCATCGCGCAAAGAGATGCGCATCGAAGAACGCGCGATCATCCTCTTTTTCGGTGATGAGTTCCCCTTGCAGCAGCAGCTGAACGAAATGTCGGGGCAATCTCCATTGGAGAAACCACGGCAGCGGAATCGTACCCACAAAATAGGCCGGTTCATTCCCATAGGCAATGATCTGGTGTGGAATCGCGCCCCAAAACGCACTCAGGCGCCCCGCCACCAATTGCACTTTCTTCCCTCCGAGCAAGTAGGTCACCGTGCCCGCTTCGAGAAAATTCAACTCGACCTCGTTATGATGATCCGGACGACGCATCGATGACGGGCACCACTGTACGCACGTCAGACCGTAAGGCGCGAAGTCCGGACGATTCGGGTCGAAAGAAATGGGGGAATGGACGCTCACGAAACGTTTCTTAGGATAACGGCATATTATCCACTAATGCGGGGAGACTGCTAGCGCATAGATCTGCTAGTATTCCGAATCATCCCTTTTCTGGCGTCGTCAGCCATGTTCCCGGTCCGTGCGGCGGAGCGGACCAACTGCGATCGCCGTGAGTTGACTGCCTCCCGCCAGCGCCTTCCACACCCTCGCGCCTACCCAAGGATTCACCGATGGTCTCTTTCGATCCCCGTCGTCTCGACTTTTCGCCGTATGGATTCTCCTGCCAGCGTTGGGCGCCTTCAGTTATGCGCCGTCCGGACCGGCACAATGAAATTGAACTGAATTTCCTGAGTCACGGGCATCTGACTTATCTTTTCGGCGGTCAGGTTATCCGCGTCGAAGCTCCCGGGCTCGCCGCTTTCTGGGCTGCCATTCCTCATCAAATCATCGCCCACGGACCGCAGAACGAATACTTCGTGCTGACGGTACCACTCGGTTGGTTTCTCCGCTGCAAATTATCCGAACGTATCGTCCAGGGCCTCCTCCATGGGCGGCTGTTCTTCACGTCGTGCAGCGAACGTTTGCCGATGGACCGCCGGTTGTTCAGTGATTGGGAGCAAGATCTCGCCGAAACGGATCCAACGGTGCGCCGCGCGGCGCATCTCGAGATTGAAGCGCGGCTCCGCCGACTCGCGTTCGCTTGCGCCGAGCCGCCGGCTGTCAGCAGCCCCCATCCGAAGCGACAGATCTCAATCCAGGATGGCGGTTTTGCGAAAGCCGCTCAGATGGCCCAGCTCGTCGCCCAACGCTATACGGAAGAACTAACGGTCGCGCGGTTTGCCCAGGAAATGCGCCTGCATCGGAAGCTCGCGATGAATCTCTTTCACAAGATCTTCGGGACGACTTTCGTGAGTTACGTCACGCAGCATCGGATTTCCCATGCGCAGCGGCTGCTGGTCACCTCGGAACAGAGCGTGGTTGATGTCTCGGCGGCGGCGGGGTTCAGTTCCTTGAGCCATTTCAATCGCGTGTTTCGGCAATTATGCGGGTGCTCACCACGCGAATACCGGAAAGCGCACCGGCTCTGCCAGCACTGATCCGAACGACGTCGGATGTCCGCGCCGTCCCAAACTTAGAATGCCGTTAGAAATTCAGCCAAAGAAGGAGGATTGGGGGGCCACCCCTGTGGTACGCTCATCCACCGTACGACTCTAACCGGAGTCGAGGCAAAGCCCCGCCAACACTCTTCCCCTGACTCTCGCCCCTCGCTTCCAGCTCGCGCTCTCTTAAAGTTCATTTGCTCCCGGTTCACTCGATTCGGTCGCGCGAGTGTGACTTTTCACCCCTGACCCAATGACTTCCTGACTGGCACCGGCCTCAACTCTGCCCATGAAATTCCTCCGCCTCTTCCTCTCGCTCACGTGGCTCCCCGTCGCGGCCGTCCTTTTCCTGGCCGGATGCAAACCTTCCGGTCCCGGCGGATCCAAGGCGGACGCTGACGCCACTCCCAAGGCGACAGCTACACGCCGTGTCGCCGTCGTGGTCTCGACGCTCAACAATCCCTGGTTCGTTATCCTCGCTGAAACAGCCCGCAACCGCGCGACGGAACTGGGCTACGAGGCCACCATTTTCGATTCGCAGAATGATCCCGCCAAGGAATCGGCGAACTTCGACAATATCATTGCGTCGAAATACGGCGCGATCCTCTTCAATTGCACCGACGCCAAGGGTTCGATCGCCAATGTCCGCCGCGCCAAAGCCGCCGGCATTCCCGTCTTTTGCATGGATCGCGAGATCGAAGCCAACGACGCCGCCATCTCCCAGATCCTGTCGGACAACTATTCCGGCTGCGTCGCGTTGGGCGAATACTTCGTCGATCAGGTTGGCGAAACCGGAACCTACGTTGAACTTCTCGGACTCGTCGCCGACACGAACACCTGGAATCGTTCCAAGGGATTTCACAGCGTTGTCGACCGTTACCCGGGACTGAAAATGGTCGCTCAGCAGAGTGCCGAGTTCGATCGCAGCAAAGCCCTCGAGGTGCTCGAATCGATCCTCCAGGCCAACTCCAAGATCGACGCCGTGTTTTGCGGCAACGACGCGATGGCGATGGGCGCGTATCAGGCCCTGCTCGCCGCCGGCAAGGCAGACAAGGTGAAGGTATTCGGTTTCGATGGCGCCGACGACGCCGTGAAGGCGGTGGCCGAAGGCAAGATCGCGGCGACCGTGATGCAGTTCCCCAAGACCATGGCAAAGACCGCGGCGGAATACGCCGATCGCTATATCAAGGGCGAACGTAACTTTCCGCAACGCGTGCCCGTCGCAGTCGAACTCGTCACGCGTGCGAACGTGGGCAAGTTCTCCGACTACGGTCGCAAGCAATGAACCCTGAATGCCCCCTGACCAAGAACCGCCATCCCGACGAAATCACCACCGCTCACGCCTGAGTCGGAACAATGCAGCCCCAATCGGAAAATGCGTTTTGCGCCGGACGGAAGAAAACGGTCCGCGAGCTGATTTTGCGTAGCCCTGCGCGGGAGCGCAGGGATCCCGCCGCTCCCGCGGCGGGCTACAACGGAACTGTTGCTGGAAGCTGAGAGCTAAGAGCTAAGAGCTGAGAGTGGAGAGCAAAACCGAACAGAGAACCTATTTTCGAACGGGGTTTTTCCGCTCTAGACTCTCAGCTCTCGGCGGTCCCTCAACACACATCTCTCATCCCTCATCTCTACTACATGAGTCCGCCTGAGTCGATGCCACCCGCCCTAAATCCCACGCCCTCAGCCGAACGACGGAATGCGTCCGTCTGGCGGTGGCTCGCCGTCGCCCTGGTCGTAGTTGGACTGTTCATCGTCTTTCCACCCTTCCGGGTCGTTTCACTTGATCGGGATGCCACCACCAGCGCCTCGGCGGTCGCTTTCGATCCCGTGGCTTTCGCCTCGATCTTCTGGGCCAAGCAGCTTCAGCCCGCCGCAGCGGGCGCACCCGACATGGCGCCGCTCCTGGCGGATCTCCGCCGCGATCCCGCCGCCGCCGCGAAGGCCCACGGCCACCAGGTCGGCCTCGGCAACGCCGTTTACTACTTCGCCCGCGGGTCGGGTCGCGTGACCGCCGTCGAAAAAAGCCGGCTGCTCGTGGCCATCGGGGATGCCGTCGTCGCGGTCCGGACCGGTCCGGTATTCGGCAACGTCGTACGTGACGGCTGCGGACTGCTCGAGGTCAACGCCGTTCCCGGCCTGCAGGAGTTCAACGCCATCTCGGCCGAACTGAACCGGCTCGTCGAGGAGCGCATCCAACCCACCCTCCGGGCCGGCGTCACCGTCGGCACAAAGATAACCTTTGCCGGCTGCGCCGAGGCGCCCGAAAGCATCGGGTCTGGCCCGCTCCTGACGTTTATCCCCGTCGAGGCGTCCATAACGCCGTGAGCACCGTCGGCGACATTCTCCTCGAGGCGGAGGGAATCGAAAAATCGTTTCCGGGCGTGCGTGCGCTCAGCGGCGTCAGCCTGCGCGTCCGCGCCGGCCGCCTCGTCGCCCTGCTCGGGGAAAATGGCGCGGGCAAGTCCACGCTCATGAACATTCTCTCGGGCGTGTTTCCGCCCGATGCCGGGACGATCACGCTGGACGGACGTCCCGTCCGGCTGGCCAATCCACTGGACGCCCGGCAGCACGGCATTGGCATCGTCTTCCAGGAGCTCAGCCTGATCCCGCACCTTTCGGTCGCCGAAAACACATTTCTCGGCCGCGAGCCCCGCACCGTTTCGGGGTTGATCGACTACCGTCGCCTCCATGCCGATACGGCTGCGCTGCTCAAGCGGCTCGACCTCAACGTCGCGCCGACCGCGCTCATCGCGGACTTGCGCGTCGGCCAGCAGCAGCTCGTCGAGATCGCCCGTGCCCTCTCGGCGAACGCCCGCGTGCTTATCCTCGACGAGCCCACCTCATCGCTTTCGGCCCACGAAGTCGACGTCCTGTTCGGCGTCATCGCCGACCTGAAAAAAAGCGGCGTTGGCATCGTCTATATCACCCACAAGTTCGACGAACTCGCGCACGTTTGCGACGACGTCACCATTTTCCGGGACGGCCGTGTCGTCGGTGAGGCGCCGTTCGCCGAGCTGACGCGCGATGCGATTGTGCAGCTGATGGCCGGCCGCGAAGCGAAAGAAGTATTTCAAAAGACAGCCGTCGAATTTGGTCCCGAGTTTTTCCGCGCCGATGACGTGTCGCTGCCCGGCGAAGGCACCGGTCGCCCTTTCCTGGTCGATAACGTTTCTTTAACCCTTCGCCGCGGCGAAGTGCTCGGAATCTTTGGGCTCGTCGGTGCGGGTCGCACGGAACTCCTCGAAACGCTGTTCGGCCTGCATCCTCGCCGTGCCACCGGCCGGCTCAGCCTCGGCGGCGCAACGGTCAAATTTTCCTCCCCAGCCGACGCGATTGCCGCGGGACTGGCACTCGCGCCCGAGGATCGCAAGCGGGACGGGCTGGTGCTTCCGATGAGCGTCGCTGCGAATGCCAGCCTTGCCAGCCTCGATCGAACACTGCGCGGCGGATTCATCAGCGAAACTCGCGAAGCCGCCCACATTTCGCCGTACATCGACCGCTTCCGCGTGAAAACGCCGTCGCTGTCACAGCTCATCGTGAATCTGTCGGGCGGGAACCAGCAGAAGGTCGTTCTCGCCAAGTGGCTCGCCACCGGGCCGAAGATCCTCCTCCTCGATG
>DAITQE010000094.1:0-9278 GCA_036833235.1 Opitutus sp. | reverse complement strand
CGCCCAAAGGAAACTGCCGGCGAGCATGATCACGCCGCCGACGATCGCGATCGCGAGCTTGTGCTCGCCCGCGTCGGAGGTGAGACCGCTGACTGCGAGCGCCCCGATCAGAATGCCAACACTGGCGACCAACGGGTAAATCGATTGGAACGGCATGTGAATGCCACCGTGCGAGTCTTCCGCTTTGGCGTGCTCCGCTTTTTCTTTTCCGATCTCGTCCTGATGGTGCTTTTCGTACCAGAACGCATCGCGCGCGTGCACCGTTGGAGTGACTGCGAAATTATACTCGCGTGGCGGGTTCTCGATGGACCATTCGAGCGTGCGAGCATCCCATGGATCACGGCCGGCTTTCTCACCTTTGAAATAGGTGTAGATCATCACCGTGAAGTAGATCGCGATACCGACGCCGAGAGTCAGCGCGCCCATCGTTGAAATAAAGTTTCCGGCGTTCCAGCCCATGTTGCCATCGTAGGTAAACGTGCGCCGCGGCATGCCGTTTAGCCCGAGGAAGTGCATTGGGAAGAACGTCGTGTTGAATCCCACGAAAATCACCCAAAACGAAAGTTTGCCCCAGAACTCGCTCACTTTGCGTCCAAAAATGAGCGGGAACCAATAATGAATGCCGGCGAAAAGGGCAAAGATCGATCCACCGATCAGCACGTAATGAAAATGCGCGACGACGAAATAACTGTCCTGCTGTTGGGCGTCAGCCGGCGCGGCCGAGTGCATGACGCCGGAAAAGCCGCCGATCATGAACATCCAAATGAACCCGAGCGCGAACATCATCGGCGTGCGCATTTGCAAGTGTCCGCCCCAGATCGTGCCAATCCAGTTAAAGATTTTGACGCCGGTCGGCACCGCGATGGCCATGGTCGCGAGCGCGAATGCCGCGGTGGCAACGGTGCCCATGCCGGTCGTGAACATGTGATGGCTCCAGACGGCGAAACCGAGGAAACCAATCGTCGCGCCCGAAAACACCACGATCGGATAACCGAAGAGCGGCTTGCGGGAGAACGTGGGGAGAATCTCGGACACGATGCCCATTGCGGGCAGAATCAAGATGTACACTTCAGGATGTCCAAAAATCCAAAACAGATGTTGCCAAAGAATCGGCATGCCGCCGTTCGAAACCTCGAAGAAATTCGTGCCGAACTGGCGATCCATCATCAGTTCGACCAAGGCGATCGTGATCGCAGGGAAAGAAAGGATGATGAGGAATGACGTGATGAGTGTCATCCAAGTGAAGACCGGCACGCGCATCATCGTCATGCCCGGCGCGCGCATGTTGATGATCGTGACGATGAAGTTCAGAGCGGCGGCGATGGACGCTACACCGAGAAGCTGCAGGCCCATGACCCAGAAATCGACCGCGTGCTGCGGCGTAAATTGTGTGGATGTCAGCGGAGCGTAGCCGAACCAGCCCGCGTTGGGAGCGCCCCAGCGGTCGGCAGGAAGAAACCATCCGATGTTTACCACGATCGCGCCGGCCAGAAACGTCCAGAGCGAGAAAGCGTTCAATCTCGGGAAGGCGACGTCACGCGCGCCGATTTGCAGCGGCATGACGAAATTAAAAAACGCGGCGCCGAGCGGCATGACAGCGAGGAAGATCATCGTCGTGCCGTGCATCGTGAACATCGTGTTGTACTGCTGAGCGGTCAGCAGGGTGTTGTTCGGCACCATCAGCTGCAGCCGAATCAACAGTGCTTCGAAACCGCCGATCAAAAAGAAAATCAGCGCGAACGCTCCGTAGAGGAAGCCGATCTTCTTGTGATCGACCGTGGTGAGCCAGCTCATCAAGCCGGTCTTCGCCGTCGGACGCCAAAGAACGAGAGGCTTGGACGGAGCGTTTGGCTGCGGCGTAATGAAATTGGTTTTTACCGTGGCGTCCATGATGTCGTTAGAAAAGTGGAAGGATCAGCGCTCGCGAGAGGCGGGTTACTTGAGGCTTTGCAGATAGGCGACGAGCGCGGAGATTTCGTCGTCGCTTAGCTTGATATTATTTTTGATGTAACCGTCGCGCCACATCCGATTGCCGGGTTTAACCAGGTTCGGATTCGAAATCCAGCGGGCGAGCTGGTCGTGATTATTCTCGAGGACGCCAGCGGCAATCGTGGTTCGTGACCCTACGTGGGTCAGATCCGGATAACCCGCGCTGCCGCCCGCCATCTGCCCGCGGACGACGTGGCACGAGAAACAGGTTTTCGACTGGAAGAGCGCGCGACCCTTGGCAATGAGAGCCGCGTCTTCGTTGCGCTCGGGGTATTGTTTGGCCTTCCACGCTTCGAGCGGATTCAGGTCAAATTCCGGCGACCAGCCGGGTTCGTTCTGCTTCCAGTCTTTGCGGAGTGAGGCAAATTGCGCTTTGGCTTTGCCCGTGTCCGTCGTTGCTGCGGCTTCCACGGTGCGAGCCGGTGCGGATTGTTGTTCAAGCCATTCGTTGAAATCCTTTGGACCAAGCGCGATCACCCGAAAGCGCATCAAGGCGTGTGAATCGCCGCAGTACTCAGCGCACTGCCCCCAAAAATAACCCGGCTTGTCGGCCTGCAACCAGAGGAAGTTCGCCCGGTTGGGGATCATGTCCACTTTACCTGCGAGTTTAGGAACCCAAAAGCTATGGATCACGTCCATGCCGCGAAGATCGATGTGCACCGGACGACCTGCTGGAATGACAAGTTCGTTACTCGTGACGAGCTGTCCGACGCCCTTGATTTGCTCGTTCGGATATTCAAAGCGGAACCACCATTGGTAAGCGATGGCGTTGACGTGATAGGCGTTTTCTTTGTCGGCCACGGGAATGTCATGCGTGTACCAAATGCCTTTGAGTGTAGGAACCGCGATTACGACCAGCGCGAGTACGGACACGCCAATCAAGCTGAGCTCAATCAAAGGATTGCCGTGACTTTGCGTCGGCGGTTCAGCGTGCTCATCAGCGGAGTTGCGCGCGCGGAACTTCAGAGTGGCGTAGGCCAGCACGCTCGCGACGAGAAGAAAAATGATAAATGTCACCCAGCACGTGACGTAAAAAATATCGAGCTGCGTACGGGCGACGGGGCCGCTGACATCAATCGTCGATTGCGGCCCGTTCATCGCCCAAAATTTATAGTCACAGCCGGATACCAGCGACATGCCAAAGGCCGCCAACGCGGCAAAACTCAAGCGAGCGAAGCGGACGAGCCTCGGATTGGTGGGAAAAAGTGAATGCAGACGCATGTTTAAGCTGAAAGATGAATCGATGATCGCGGCAACGGCGCCGAAACAGTCGGAGATGGGCACGGCATTTCAAGCCATATTCCTCGTTTTTTGTCTTCCGCTGCGCATATTTTGGCTAGCTTCCGACAGGTATTAGCCACGCGTTAAGACTTCATTTCCAAACCTTCCGATTTGCATTTCCCCCGTCGCTGATCGACGGTCCGCCGTCATGAAATTCCGTTTCCTCCTCCCCACTATCGTAGCTGCCTTTGTCGCTTTCGGCTGTGGCCAAAAGGACAAGTCGTCTTCCGCGTCGTCGTCGCCGACGACCGCGGCTCAATCGGGCCCGCGCACGATCGAAATCACCGCGGGCGACAACATGAAATACAGTCTCTCAACGATCGAGGCCAAGCCTGGTGAAGAACTTAAAGTATCCCTCACCAACATTGGATCGCAGCCAAAAGAGGTCATGGGGCACAATTGGATTCTGCTGAAAGCCGGCACTGATGTTGCGGCGTTCGACGCCGCGGCAGTTACGGCGAAAGACACGGATTACATTCCCGCTTCGCAGCAAGATAAGATCATTGCTCACACTAAACTGGTTGGTCCGCGGAAGACTGAGGAAGTGACCTTCAAAGCGCCGGAAACGCCTGGCGAATATCCGTTTTTGTGCAGCTTCCCCGCACATTACCAAGTTGGGATGAAGGGCACGCTGACGGTGAAATAATCGCCGATCGGAGGGTGAACCGCTGGTGTAGGTGGCGCGCTGGCCGCGCAACTCACGGCAGGTGTATGAACGTTGCGCGGCAAACGCGCCACCTACCTTCGCAACCGCGCCGTCTGGTCAGCGCGCCGCCGGCCACCAGCGATAAAGGAAAAAATAGACGAGCACGCCGGTGACGCTCACGTAGAACCAGATCGGAAACGTCCATTTCGCCCACGCTTTGTGGCGGACAAAGTTACCGCGGAGCGCGAACAGAAACGTCCGCGGCACGAGAAACGCGATAAGCGCCGCCAGAGGAATGTGGGTCCATAAAATGACGAAATAAACCGTGCGAATCGCGCCCTCGCCGCCAAACGGCGTATGGAGCCCGCGCCGGAGTGTGTGATAGGTTACGTAGCCGACGAGAAACAGCGCTGACACGACCGCTGACGTGATCATGCAGGTGCGATGCTTGCGAATGAGTAGGTCGCGTTGAACAAGATCGCGGGCGTGCTGGGCGCGTTTTATAAAAACGAAGCCCGTCGCAATCAGGATCGTTGCAATTCCGTTCAGCGCAGCATTCAGAGGAGGAATATCGTAAAGGGTCATGGTGCGAAAAACATCCGATCAGCGACGAGCGAGCAAAGTACGAGCGGCAGATAGCCGATTGACGTCATGAAGAGCTTCCGTGCGTTCGTATCACGAGTCGCAGGACGGAGGAACGCCACTGCGCGGGCGAGGAACCAAGCGCCACACGCCACGGCCGCAACGAGATAGTACCAACTGGTCAGCCCGAGGAACGGGGGCAACACACTGACGATGACCAACGCAATCGTATTAACCAGCGACCACGCTGCGACTCGGCCTCCCGCTTCGTCCCGAACCGGAAGCATCGGAAAATGCACGGCCGAGTAATCTTTTCGGTAGGTCCAGGCGATCGCCATGAAGTGCGGCACCTGCCAGAAAAAGAGGATTCCAAAGAGGATCCAACCCAGCGCCGTCACCCGGCCTTCGCCCGCAGCCCAGCCAATCAACGGAGGAAACGCGCCGGCGATGGCTCCGATCTCCGTGCTCCATCGAGAAAACCGTTTCGCGGGCGTGTACCAGCCGAGATAGGAGAAAATCGTCAGCAGCGTGAACAAGGCCGCGAGCGGGTTCACCTTCGCAAACAGCAAGAACAGCGAGGCGATGCACATCAGAATCCCGAGCACGAACGCTGAACCCGTCGGCACTTTTCCAGCCGGAATCGGACGACCTGCGGTCCGCTTCATCTGCGCGTCCGTGTCGTACTCCATATATTGGTTGAGTGACGCAACCCCGGCGGCTGCGAGCGAGGTGCCTACGATGACGAAAAATAGTCTCCAGCCATCAGGACTGGGACGCGCGGCCAGATAGCCGATGAGCGCGGTTAACACCGATAACAGGCTCAGCCGCGGCTTGGTCAGCTCGAGGTAATCGGAGAATTTCGCGCGTGGCGGGGACGTTTCGTTCATGCGGCAGGATTTCTTTCCAACACGTCGCGATGCGCGACCCACGTCAGCCAAAAGGTGGTGGCCAGCGTAAATGCGCCGACCAACACATGCCCGGTGGTCATCGCCGCGGAGCGCTGCGTCCAGATGATTTGCGCCCCGAGCAGGATTTGGAGTGCGACCAAGCTCACCAGAGCAGATGAACCCAGCCGCATTCCAATCGCCGCGTTGCGATCCGTCCTGATCTTCCAGACGAACCATAACACGGCCACGGTGATCGCGAGGGCCATGACGCGATGCGCGAAATTGATCGCGATCCGGAAGTTCCACGTCTCAGGAAGAAGACCGCCGTTGGGGGTCGAGTAGGGAAACGTTGGTATCGCCAGTCCCGCAAAGCTGTGCCGCATCACCGCGGCGATCCCGAGTTGTACGAACAGCAGTGAGCAACACACGAGTCCGGCTCTTTTCACCGCCGCGCTCATCGGAGGACCGCCGACGATCCAGCTTCGGCTGCAAGCGACCGCGATCGCAATGATCACACAAACGAACAGCTGGGCTAGGCAGGCGTGCAGCATCGCGAACAGCCGGCCGAGGCTCGTATCCACCATTTCGATGTGCAGATAATCGAACAGCACCCGCAACCCACCGACCAAAGCCTGCGCCAGTACGAGCACGACCGCGAAGATCGCCAGCCGCCTCAGCCAGGAACGCGCCTCGGTGCGCCAGAGCCAGATGGCGAGGATAATGGTCACCGTGCTCATCACCCCCGCGCTCAAACGGTGCGCGTGTTCGGCAAACATCGCGAGGTTATCCAGCCAGCCCGTGGGATTCAACGACCCGTTCGAAAGCGGCCAGTCAGGAAACGCCATCCCGGCGCCGATACTTGTGGTGAAAGCGCCGAGCATGACCAGCACGAACACCCATCCACTGCCCAGCGCGGCGAAAATCGCGAGCGCGGGCTTGTAAGTGGAGGAGCGTCGGGAAGCAGGAGCAGGAGGCATGAGAAATGGAGCGGAGGAGCAGAAGGTGCGTTGCTGTCCTCCGCAAACCCTTTGACAATTTTTTCCTCCGGCGAATCCGTTGTGTCATGAAATCTTATGCGTTTGCGATCCTGACGGTACTTGGGCTCCTGCTCGCCAGCGGTTGCTCTCGTTCCGAGAAGACGAAAGCAGAAGAAGGACCGAAACGTTATCCGCTCACCGGCGAAGTGGTGTCGGTCGACCGCGCGCGAAGCGTTTTGGTCGTTAGACATAATGAGATAAAAGGTCTCATGCCGGCGATGGCCATGGAGTTCAGCGTGTCGTCGGGCGATCTCGCAGTGGCCAAACCAGGCCAGCGGATTCGTGCCCAAGTCGTGCCGTCCGACAAGGGCAACTGGCGGCTCGAGGCGATCTGGCCTGACGACGCCGCCAGTGCGAGTGAGATCGCGACCGAGACAAACGCTTTGCGTCAGGACACGTTAACGCGTGGCAAGTCGGCGTATCGTGAGATCGGCGAAAAGATCCCGGATTTCGCGCTGTACGATCAGGATGGACGCCTGGTGCAGAGCGAACGTTTCCACGGCAAACAGATTATGCTCAACTTCATTTTCTCGCGTTGCCCGGTGGCGTCGATGTGCCCCGCCTCGACGGTTAAAATGACCATTGTGCAACGGCTGGCCCGTGAAGCCGGCGTGAAAAATCTCGAGCTGATCTCGATCACCCTCGATCCAGCGTATGATACGCCGGGTGTGTTGAAGGAGTACGCCACGACGCGAGGAATCGACACGAGCAATTTTTCGTTTCTCACCGGACCTGAGAATGCGATCAAGGATCTGCTTGCCCAATTTGGAGTGATTGCCGAATTCGACGGCGATTTGCTCAAGCACACGCTCACAACATTGTTGATTGATGAAAATGGCCGGATCGCGCACCGCGCCGACGGGAGCGCATGGGACCCGAAGGAATTTGTCGCGAAGATGAAACGATGAACGCTGACGCTCGTAATGCCCGACCTGTGGGCGGGCCGGTGCTGGCCATCCCACGCCGTCCAGCGGTCGGTGCGCCCTTGACGAAGCAGCAATGGCGCCAGCTCGGACTGATCACGCTCGGGGCGATCGCGATCTTCGTATTCATGCGGCGGCTACCGACGGGCACCAACCTCAGTCACATGGATTTTCGGGTGAACGCGAAAAACTCGATTGAGTTTTGCGACCCACTGAATCCGCAGTTCATCCCGGTCGTCGCAGTCGCTTCACCGGTGACGATGACGCTCTCGGCCACGCCAGCCATCGCGGGCGAGCCCGTCACGGCCGTCTTCACGTTGCGGACGGCCAGCGGGAAACCGATTGCGCCCGAAGATCTTCTCGTGGTGCATACGCAGCGCCTGCATTTGTTGATCATCGATCCAACATTGACGGACTATCAGCACGTCCATCCCTCGCCGAAAGCCCGGCCGGGGGACTGGGGTTTTCAATTTACACCGAAGCGAACGGGGGTTTATCGAATCTTCGCGGATTTCACTCCAACCGCCACGAGTCGAGGACTGTATGCCAATACCGAGTTGAATGTCAGCCCCCGGAGCGCGGCCGCCCCCGGCCGCTCCTCCGCTGATGCGCCCGTGATCGATCGCGTCCCCAGGCAAGTCATCGAACGCGACGGCTATCGTTTTGCGCTCGTGCCGGCGGTGACGCCGATTCGGGTGAGGCAGCCGGCGGATTTAAAATTTACGGTGAGCCGGCCTGACGGCGGGCCGGTGCCGCTGCAGCTCGTGATGGACTCGTATGCGCATCTCGTCGCGTTCGACGAAGCTCGGATGGGGTTCGCACACTTGCATCCGACCAACGTGGATCTGTCGCGCCCGCCCGATGCGCTGCGTCCGACGATGAGCTTCAAAATTATGATTCCGACCGCGGGTCGATATGTAATCTGGGCGCAGATTAATCTCGGCGGTCGTGAGAGGTTTTTTCCCTTTTGGTTCGACGTAGTTTCCGCCTCCGGCGGAAACTAAAATAAGGATTTCGCGCAGCGAAAACCTCAGAACTTCAGGTGCTTCACGGTCACGCCCTTGTTGATGAGCTGCTTCAACGAATCGATCCCAATGCGGATGTGATCGCTCACGTACTTTTCATCGACGACTTGATCGGTCTCGACCGTTTTCACACCTTCGGGCGTCATCGGCTGGTCGGATACAAGCAGCAGTGCGCCGGTGGGAATCTGATTATAAAAGCCGGTGGTGAAAATCGTCGCGGTCTCCATGTCGACCGCCATCACATGGATTTTCTTCAGATATTTTTTGAAGGCATCGTCGTGTTCCCAGACGCGCCGGTTGGTGGTGTAGATTGTGCCCGTCCAGTAGTCGTGACCGTGGTCGCGAACGGTGGTTGAAATTGCTTTCTGAAGAGCGAACGCGGGGAGTGCGGGGACTTCCGGCGGGAAGTAATCGTTGCTTGTTCCTTCGCCGCGGATCGCGGCAATCGGCAAAATAAAACCGCCCACTTCTGCGCGGTGTTTGACGCCGCCGCATTTACCCAGGAACAACACCGCCTTTGGCGAGATGGCGCTGAGCAGATCCATGACGGTCGCTGCGGTGGCGCTGCCCATCCCAAAATTGATGATCGTGATGTTGCCTGCCGTCGCGCTCGACATCGGCTTGTCCTTCCCCCTCACAGGCACGCGGTGCCATTGGGCAAATAGTTTCACGTAGTGCGTGAAGTTGGTGAGTAGAATGTAATCGCCGAACTGATTCAGCGGCACGCCGGTGTAGCGCGGCAACCAGTTTTCGACGATTTCGCGGCGGGATTTCATAACGGAATGCTAGGGCCGCCGCTCAGCGATGACACGGAAAATGCGTTGTATGAACGTGGCTTGACGGATGGAATTTGGAATTATGAGGTCCGGGGAGCGCACGCGTCTCGCGTGCTGTTCTCGGCGTCTCGC
>DAITQE010000093.1:0-9337 GCA_036833235.1 Opitutus sp. | reverse complement strand
ACTATGCGCACTCGACGGCACCGAACCGGCGGTTTCCGGATTTGATCACGCAACGTCTGCTGAAGGCAGCCCTGGCGGGAGTAGCGCCGCCGTACACGAACGAAGAATTGGGCGCGCTCGCCGGCCATTGCACCGAGCAGGAAGACGCGGCGAAAAAAGTGGAACGTCAGGTCGGAAAATCCGCGGCGGCGATGGTGTTGCAATCCCGTATCGGCGAGCGGTTCGACGCGATCGTCACGGGCGCGTCCGAGAAGGGAACGTGGGTGCGGCTGTTGCATCCACCGGTCGAGGGGAAACTCGAGAGCGGCTACCAAGGCCGGAAAGTCGGCGAGCGTTTGCGCGTGCAATTGCTGCGCACCGATGTGGAACGCGGGTTCATCGATTTTCGCGCAGAGCGGTGAGCGGGAGAGCGCGTGTGTCGGTTGAGCGTTTAGGCGTTTAGGTGAATGGCCACGTTAAACACCCGGACTCCGACGCGCGGATCGAAATGTAGGTTGCGTGCTTGCCGCGCAACGGGGCCGCGACGCGGATGTAGCGCGGCGAGCGCGCAACCTACACCCAACGATCGTTGGCATTACTCGTTTGTTTTCGGCTCAGCGTCCTGGGCCAATTCCCGAGCCTGCTCAAGCGGATGGCGGAGCGTGTAGGCCATATACGCGACGATCACCAAATTCGTCGCGAGCACGGCGACTTTAAACCCGCTCAGCCGGTGAATGAGTTCGTAGATTTCCACGGGTACGTAGAGCGCACCGGCGATGAGCGCGAACCACTCGGCCCAGCGCCGCTCGTACCATAAGCCATACGCCTCCACGCCGCGCACGACGGCGTAGATTGCCGCAGCAGCGGCGAGAAGCCAGAGGTGCGTATCAGTGACGCGACTCGCCGCCTCTACAAAAATCTGAGGATAATGGCTGGCGGGATTCAAGTGACTATGACGGATCACCCGCTCGGCGAACGCCTGCACGTCCCGATGAATCAGCGACAGCAAGCCGAGTCCGGCCAGCAGGACGAGGCTGCCTTTGGCGGCTTCGAAGAGCGCGATCGCGCGGACGCCAGTAAGAATGGGTTTTCGAATGATCACAGTGCGGCGAGACAATTGGCCGAGCTAGCGGGAACGATGCAGTTGAACCACAAATGGACACGGATGAACACGAATGGAAACAACATCCAATCGACCAGTAGGAACACGCCACTGCATGGTGACTCTGGCATTCGATCGGAACCTTTGGTCCGCCTTTCGGACTTCGTGTCGATTGGTGTCCATTTCGTGGTTTGGGCGCAAATCATGTTTTGAACGGTGGTTTTGAACGGTGGGACCGCCTGATGTGGCACGGGCGTCTCGCCCGTGCCACTTTCGGAGCCATCCAAAACCTGATCTACACGCTCGTGTTTTTCTAGCCGGACCGGCTATGGCACGTCGCACGCGGCTCGGGCGTGCGGCAGCAGCACGCGGTACAGCTCGGCGAGCTTCACCGGTTTCGCGAGAAAATCATTCATACCGGTGTCGTGACAGCGCGCGCGTTCCTCGGGGTACGCCGCAGCGGTCAAAGCAATTATGGGAATCATCGAAGCCTTTTTGCTCAGCGCGTCCGAAGACGTCGCCCAACTCCGAATACGCCGCGTTGTTTCCCAGCCATCGAGATTCGGCATGTGGCAATCCATCAGAATTGCCTCGGGTAGCGGCTCCTGTTGCAGCGCCGCGAGTGCAGCTTCGCCGTCCACGGTGATCGTAAACGGACACCCGAGCCGCGTGAGCTGCGTGCCGAGAATCTTTCGATTGACCGCGTTGTCCTCAGCGACGAGCACGCGCACGTTGAGGAGGGTTTCGAATGTGTCCGCAGCCGCGGGCGCATCGGGGGCGGTTTCGACCGCATGCAGCGGGAGCGTGAAGTGAAACACCGAACCTTTGCCGGGAGCGCTGGTGACTTCGAGTCGCCCGCCCATCAATTGAACGAGTCGTGAGCTGATGGCGAGGCCAAGACCGCTGCCGCCGTAGCGCCGCGTGGTCGATGTATCCGCTTGGGTAAAACGCTCGAAAATCCGCACGGTCGCGCTCTCGTCCATGCCGATGCCGGTGTCCCGCACTTCAAAGCGCACCGCGGTGGAGTTGTCGCCCGCGACAGCAGGTGTGACAACGATCTGCACGTGACCTTGAGGCGGCGTGAATTTGACCGCGTTCGCCACGAGATTCAGCAGGACCTGGCGCAGACGGTAGCTGTCACCTTCGACATGTGGAGGCAGCCCGGGAGTGATCGACACATCGAGCTGGACCAAACCGGTGTCGGCGCGGTTGGTCATTAGCGCGACGGTATCCGTCACCATGTTAACCAGATCAAAGCGGTGTTTTTCCAGTGAAATCTGACCGGCTTCGATCTTCGAGAAATCAAGGATGTCGCCCAATAGATTGAGCAGCAGGTCGCCGGATTCGGAGATCATCCGGGCGTGCTCGCTGGCCTCGGGTGAAAGATCGGTGCGGTGCACAAGCAAATCCGTAGAGGCGATGATGCCGTTGAGCGGCGTGCGAATCTCGTGGCTCATATTGGCGAGAAATTCGCTCTTGGCGCGCGACGCTTCCGCCGCGTGGTCCCGGGCTTTCTCGAGTTCGTGGGTTCGTTCGGACACCAGACGTTCGAGATTTTCGTTCACGCTTCGAGTCTGGCGGAGGGCCTGCTCACTCTGGCGATGTGCGGCTTCGATCATTCGAATCACGGTAATGCCGAGCGCGAACAGCAGACCCAGCACGAGCAATCCGTCGCGGAGCAACGTATCCGCGGAGAAGCGAATTGTCGGGGCGAGTTCCGCATTTCGTAGAAATAGCAGGTAGTACCCCGTGTGTCCGCAGAGTTGAATTACGAATACGACCGTCGCTACGCGGCGTGACGCAAACACGATCGCGAACATCAGGAAGACGACATTGAAGGCGAAGGCCTGAAACCCGACGCTGAGCGGTTGCACGGCCACTACATTCAGGCCGACGAGAAAAACGGTCGCGTGAAGTGCGAGCACCATGCCGAGGGCGAATGCGTTGCCCGCGCGTTGGGCTTTTCCATTCAGCGTCAGGCGCAAACAAAGAATGGCGGCAATCGCCACGACGAGGTTCAGGCCGATCCGCGGAATAATCTGCGGGGGATTGAACCAGAAAACCCGACCGATGTTGAACGGAACGAACGCGAGGAACAGCAGCGTGATCCCGGCCAGCAGTCGCGCCTTGAGTCCGATGAAAAACGGCTGGTCACGATAAGCGGAGTCCAGACGTTCAAGATAGGGGGCAAAAAGGGAGCGCATGTGGAGCGAGCGACAGGATCAGCGGTTTATTCGGTGATGTCGGTGATAAAAATAGCGATTAGTCAGAGGCGATGGACGGTGGAAGTATCGAGGGGAGTGGCACGGGTCTCCCGACCCGTGTTCGGAGAATCACGGGTCGGGAGACCCGTGCCACCCCAGAATCGTCGCGACCCGCGACAAGTGGAGAAACGTTCCGAGCGAAGCCTCGCGAGTCCCACGCGAGGTGGCCAAAAACAAATTTGGGCGGGGTACCTCACCCCGCGTCGTTGGACATGGGAGCGCGGACGTCCTCGTCCGCAGTCGTCATGAGCGGGTGAGGGCGTCCGCGTTCCCAGGCAAGTGGTTTTGCGCGGCCGTGCGCGGCGGTGATGATTTGTTTTGGACAGATGCGATCGGCGCGAAGTTGGCAGAAAAATGCAGCTTGTTCTGGTGGGTTCTCTTGCATTGCTGAATTTTTTGGAGACGGTAGCGGCCCATGCAAATCGGCGTCATTGGTTCCGGCGATGTGGCGAAGACGCTCGCCGCCGGTTTTTTGAAACACGGGCACGCGGTCATGCTAGGAAGCCGCGACCCTGCGAAGTTAGCGAACTGGGCGGCGAAGAATTCCGGCGCGAAGGTGGGTAGTTTTGCGGACACCGCGAAATTTGGAGAGCTCGTCGTGCTGGCGGTAAAAGGGAACGTTGTCGCCGAGGCTGTGCGCGTCGCGGGCGTCTCAAATTTGACGGGCAAGACCGTGATCGACGCGACAAATCCAATCGCGGATGCACCGCCGGTAAACGGTGTGTTGAAGTTCACGACGAACCTCGACGAGTCGATGATGGAGAAACTGCAGAAAGAGTTTCCCGACGTGCACTTCGTCAAAGCCTTCAACTCCGTTGGGAGCGCGTGCATGGTCAATCCCGCGCTTGCAGGCGGTCCGCCGTCCATGTTCATCTGCGGAAACGACGCCGCTGCGAAAAAGACGGTGACGATGATTTTGGATCAGTTTGGCTGGGAGGCCGAGGACATGGGCGGGGTCGAGGCGGCGCGCGCCATCGAGCCGCTTTGCATCTTGTGGTGTATTCCCGGATTCTTGCGGAACGACTGGGTGCATGCGTTCAAGGTGCTGAAGTAGACGGGGGGAGAAGCCAGCGATTCATGGATTGAACTGTAGGTTGCGCGCTTGCCGCACAACAGAATCCGCGAGCGGACGTAGCGCTCAGCTTTTAGCCTTTGCTGCGATGGTAGCCGCGAGCGTGAGCGAGTGGACGAACCACCACTCGCTCACGCTCGTAGCTACGAATTATTCCAAAAGCACGGGGAATTGGCATTAAGCCGTGACTACGCGCCGGGCCGGTCGCGCCAACGCCACCAGCCGGCGAGAATACTGCCGATGACCGAGTGAAACACGCTGGAGATCGCGCAAGGAACTGCAGTGAGCGGATCAGCAAAGTGCTGGCGCGCCAGGACGACACCGAGGCCGGAGTTTTGCATTCCGACTTCGATCGAAATGGTGCGCGCGATGATGCGATCCGCACCCGTCAGGCGCGCGATGACATAGCCAAGCGCGAAACCGCCGACGTGCAGCCCCAGCACCGCGCCGAGCAGCGAGCCAGCGGCACTTTTCACCGCGGTGGCGCTGCTGCCGATGATACTGGCGCAGATCAAAGCGATCACGATTACGGATACAAGTGGCAGCACGAGTTGCACGCGGGATACGGCCTTCGGAGCGAGGCGGTTGAACCACGCACCGAGCACGACGGGAATTACGACAACTTGAAAAGTGCTCCGGCAAAGCCCCCACGCGTCAACTTGGACGAGTGTGCCGGCGAGCCAGGACGTCAGCAGTGGCGTCATCACCACCGCGGCAAACGTCGAACACATGGTCATGACGACCGAGAGGCAAACGTTGGCGCGAGCGAGGTAGGTGACGACGTTGGACGCCGTGCCGCCGGGACAGCAGGACACGAGGATCAATCCCACGGCAAACGGTGAATCGAGTGCGAACAGCCGGCCCATCGACCAACCCAAAAGCGGCATGATCGTATATTGAGCGATAAAGCCGATCGCGATCGCTTTGGGCATGCGCGACACGGCGCGAAAATCGTTTATCGTTAACGTCAGGCCCATGCCCAGCATGATCACCGCCAGACCCCAAACGATCCACGGGCCGCCGAACCAGGTGAACCATGTTGGTTCGAACAGCGCAATGATTGCCAGGAGAAGCACCCAAATTGGGAAAGCGTTCGTCAGCCACGTCAGTGTACGCGTCATAGGGGCGCAACAGTGAGCGGGCGCGGCGGCGCGGTAGCGAGGTTGGAGTGTGTCAACCACACGGACGACAGCTGCGCGCGCGGCGCATCCGCCGGTTGGCGGTGGACCTGTAGGGTCGTCGCTTGCGACGACCGCGGCCTTCGCAAGCGAAGGCCCTACATTCGAACCGACAACCCGGAGATGCGGCCGCAGGCACTTCGACCTTGGATTTTGGAATGACATTTTTCGAAAACCGGTGTTCTGTGGAGCCGTGAAAACTCGTCGTTATGCGGGAGTGATCGCTACCTCTGTTGCTTTATTGGTTGGCGCGGTATCCGCGGCGCAGACCGATTCGAAAGTCCCGGCGGAGGCGGCGTCGAAGAAACCGGCAAAGACGCCGCTCGAGAAAGGTATGACGGCCGAGACCGTTCGAAAGCTGATCGGGGAACCGAATGAAATAAAAAAGCTCAAGTCTCCTGAAGGCAAAGCGGAGACTTGGGTTTATCGGCGTGAGATCGGCGTGCGATTTATTGATGTTGCTGCCGGCACGCGGCAAGTGCCGGCCTATGTTGGCGTTGGGGGGACGGATGGGATGGGAACGAGAACAGAGATCATCTACACGAAAAAGCGGGTTATCATATACCGAGTGACTTCGTTGCTGATGTTCAATGACCGATTGGTGCTCGCGAAACAAGTGGACGAGCAAAGCGAGCACTACGAATGAATGCGTTTGGGCGCAGTCTGCGCTGAAACCAGCGCCTCAATTTCTCGTTCGTTCGCGGCGGTGACTAGCGCGGCAAGTCAACTCGGTCCGACGCGGATGGTCGCGGAGTGAGAACAGCCGGGGGGCTGCGGCGAGAAATCGCGCTCGGGCCGCATTTCTGGTTCTGGACAAACTCAGACCATGGGCGGGACGCCCATGCCACCTCTGATACCGTTGCAGAGTGGCACGGGCGTCTCGCCCGTGGTTAGGCTGGTTGTCTAGAAACTGTGGAAAGCGGAACCAGTACTCCGATCGACAGCGATTCGCATGACAAACTTTCCTTGTGGCTCGTGCGAGATCGCGCAAATCTCGGCTCACCTCGTTTTCCTTTTGGAGGTTACCATGTCACCTAATCTGTCCCGGGCTGTGCATCTCGTGAGAATTCCGCTGTTCGTTGCGGCGCTGTTGGCGCTGGCGTACGGCATCTGGGCCGCGATCGCAGATGATGCCGGCCCCAACCGGCTGATCGTGCCGATCAAAGTGGACCATGTGGCGAAGGTGGCGCTGTTTTATGATCAAGGCGCGGGATTGCGCCCCGAGGATAGTGTGAGCGCCGAAGTTGGCCCGGCGGACGATGTGGAGGAGATCGTGTTTCCAGTCCCGCGGGTGCCGCTGCTCGAAGTGCGTTTCCATCCGATGCCCGACACAGGCCAGTTCACGGTGGGTCAGCCCCGCCTGGAGAGCGCGTCAGGGCGATTCATCGCGAAATTTCCGATCACCGCCATCGTGCCGTACAAGCAGATCGCGGAAATGCATCTGGAAGGAAAGCGATGGGTTGGGACGACGGTGCCGGCGGCGACCGATCCTCAATTGACGTTTGAGCTCGGTGCGCCCCTGCGTGTCGGCAATCCGCGCGTGCCGTGGATCGAAGCGGCGTTGACTGTGATCTTCGGCGTGCTCCTCTGGAAAACACGACGAGCGGCGGTTGTCTCGGAGCCGTGATTAAACACCTGGATTTATAGGTAGGTTGCGCGCTCGCCGCGCAACCGCCGTAGGCGAACAAACGTTGCGCGGCAAGCGCGCAACCTACCTCGATCCGCCACGCGGCTACGGGAATCAGGCCTGGGAACGTCGTGAGCTGCAGCGTTACGCCGATACGTGCTTTTGGAGCTCAGCCGCGAGGAACGGTTCGCCGCCAATCGTGCCGACAAGTTGCTCGATGTACTCGGGCTTTTGCGTGGCTCGAGACAGGGCGATCACGCGCTCGAGACGACCGTGAATATCGAACTCCGCCGCCACGTCGGCGTAATTGAGGCGCTGGAGAAATTTTTCCAGATAACGCGCGTGACGGTCCCACACGCGTTGGTCGATCGAGCGTTGGGCTTCCAGCCGCGCTCGATACCAGACACTCGAGAGCAGAGATTCGCGTCCGAACCGGGCGCGAAACACAGGATCATCCGGGCCACGTCCATTCCACGTCCCGTCACGCATGAGGTGAAGCAGTGCGCGCAAAGGCGGACAGGCCTGCTCGATCGAGCCGTCATTGAAATAGTGAGTCGCGGCAACGCGCATGGCTTCGACGATGTTGCTCATCCCCTCGACGAAAACATTCATGTCCTGCTTTTCGGGGCGGAGGAACTCGTCCTCGAATACGCTGCTTGGGTTGCTGAACATCCGGCCGCAGAACGCCTGCACGAAGCGCGCAGTGACGCGCCAGCCGAGCCGGCTGGCCAGGACGTTCACGCCGTTGTGCGTGAAGTCCGTGCAACGCTCGAGGTAGCCGTGGGCGATGAGATATTCCGGAGTCCGCTCTTGCGCGCTCATGCGTGCCCAAATTTCAGGTACAAGCAGGCTGACGTCGTGATCGACCCGGAGTTTGGGGCCGATCCAGCCGGCCGCCGTGGAAAAGACCGGCAGATTTGTGAGAATGAACGAGACAAGCGCCGCATTGAGGTCGTAGATCGGCGGCAGCGCATTGAACGGCCCCTTGGTCAGCGCGCCCTCGGAGCCGGCACCGGTGGTCGAGGGAGACTTGCCGGTGAGGCTCGCGATCAAGTCCATGAACGCTTCCGGCAACTCCTGGTAGTGGATCGGCCCATACACGCAGAGCGGTCGCACACCGGGATCTGGCGGGTTCAGCCGCCGGCCCATCAGAACTGCGCCGACCGGAAAAATTGCGGGCGCGGTGGCGGGCAGACGTCGGTAAAGGCGTGCACCGGTTTGGGCGAGATACGTTGCGCGCGGATCCTCCAGGTCGGGACGAATCTGCAGGTAGCGCGGATTTCTTGACGGTGTGCCGCCGACCAGGCGAGGGTGCGCCGGAGAAACCAGATAAGCCGGCCCGGCGTTGTCCACGAAATCGCGGAAGATTTTCCGCACCGGCTCGGTGAAGGCGTCGAAGCCCACCGTGTCCTCCACGATCGAGACGGCGGTCGCTCGGGTGAGGGGCTCGTAGTTGGAGAAAAAATTTCCGGAACGGCCGAAATCGCGCTCCGTGCGCTTGTCGTAACCGCGGATGATGGCGTCGTCCGGCCGCTGGAAGAGGCGTGTCTCGCAGTTGTGCACGAACTTTAGCGACGGTTCGGTCGCGGAAGCAGGCGCCCCCTGCACGCGGTCACGCGGTGCAACGGTCGAGGCTGTAATGTCGTCTTCCGCCTGAATTTTTTCCGCGGGGAAAAAATCCTTGCGCAACGTGAAGGTGCGCCAGCCGCCGTCCCGCATGTAGCCGACGCGCAGGTAATGCGTCAGCAGCCGTTCGCGATTGTACTTCAGCTCGTTGCCGGGCCGCGCGTTGATCGTATCCACGCTGTAGTGACCGCGCCAGTCGTTGCCCCATTCCGGCTTGAAGGCGCGTTTTACGATCAGCACGAGGTCGCGGATGTTTCCTGGGATCGTCTCGAGCCAGGCGTTGTACTCATCCGTGTAATCCGGGCTCACACTAAGCAGCTTTACAACTGACCCCAACGATCGCTCTGCGCCGAGAATCGGTCGGACGTGCGGGCGGTTCTTCGCCGGGTCGCGGAAACGTTTGGAATAATCGTAACCCAGGATTTCGTCGACGCGGTCCAGGTCTTTCGCGAGATCGCTGACGAACACCGGGCCGGTGAAGGTCGCATC
>DAITQE010000092.1:0-9356 GCA_036833235.1 Opitutus sp. | reverse complement strand
GACCTGGGTCAACGGAGTCTTTCACGAGTTCGAGCGGTTTCGCGCGGAGCATCAATCGTCAGTAGCGTGGGTTCACCGACATACCATCTACGATTTTATTCTATGGTTCGCAGGGTTCCCGCTCGGATTCTACTTGAGCGCTAAGGCCGAGTCTCAAATCACGCGGCTGTTCGCTGCGACGTTCGTGCGATCGGCAGCCTTCGTTTACCTGTTCTTGTTCTGGCTCATGGTTTGCAGAACGATGTTTCACTATGCACGATGGATTTGGCCGCGAGTTGAATATCGCTCGCCTAGACACCGGTCGTTTGCTCACCGTGCGGTGTGGACAACCATCGTGGGCGGCATCCTGGTCTCTCTCCTCTACGATCTGATAAAAGCACTATTCGCCTGAAGTGGGTCGTTCACTTCCACCGGGATTCATTTTCGAAGAGACGGCACCTGAACCATGAAGCCACCGACCAACTCTCTTTGAAGTCTCTCTGCTTAGAATGAACCCAAGTTTTGAACACTGACGCGAACGCGACGGTTTGTTCGAGGATGAGCTTCGGGTCACTCGTTTCGATTGCTGACGATATGGCACGCAGCGAGCGAGGTCGTTCTCCGGTTTTGTACGGGAAAGCGGCGTAGATTTGTTCGGCCATTGGAAGCGACGTCATCATCATCACCGCCTCCTTCTTTGGATTACCTTCTTGGATACCCTTAATTGGATATCCTTTGACTCCCTCCAAACGCAAGGGGTGGACTGGCTCCGTTCGCAAGGGGAGTGGTAGCTCCTTTTGGGAGTCCTCCCCTGCATCATTTCGCGCCCCCTGTGTTTTAGTGGGGCTCTCCTCTTTCGCAAGGGGTAGCTTCCAATCGGCTTCGTCGGTGATGCGGAACACGCTGGTTTTCCCGGTGCGATCTTCGCGACGCAGCAAGCTCAGAGACTCGAGTTTTTTCAACGCAGCTCTGGCCGTCTCGGGTCTAACACAGCAGGTCTTTGCCATGCTTTCCACCGAAGCCCAGCAACCGTCATCGCTATCGCGTCGGCTGATGTGACAATAGAGGCGAATCACGGCGGGAGAAAGCCCCGCGTCATCCAACCGAGAGTGAAAGAATATCGGTTTCAACGACGTCCGCCCTTCAACCGCTCGCTGGCGGCGAGGAAGCGCAGGCGCGCGGCCTCTGCAACAGCAGGGTCGCCCTGGCGAACGGCGTCATCGTAGGCGGCGAACGCGACCTTGCTTCGTTGCTTGGCCTCGTTGAGTGAGAGGGAGCCGTAAAATCGCGTGGTGCCGTGTGTGCGGTCCAGCGAATTGACCCGCGTCTCCAGTACGTCAGTACGTTTAAACGCCTCCATCTTCGGCCTCCGCATTCTTGAGCGCAGCGATGGCAGCGACGAGACGGTTTCGCACACACTGTAGCTCGCGGTTGCCCGGGCGGTTTCCGCGCTCGATATCGCGGCTCACGGCCTGGTTCCAGTCGGAATCAGCACGGAGAACCTCGATTTTGAGTTCAGCGATTGTCATGCCCGCGAAGGGATCAATTGTTGCCATGGATTTCCTCTCCTACTGGAATCTGACTGTTGAGCTTCGCCGCTCGTTGTGCCTTGCGCGCCTTGTCGCTGAACTGAGCCCGTCCACGAATGCCGAAACGCTTCGTGAACGCTGACGCCTGCCGAGATAGCACCTCGGGACTCGTGTCGGCTAGTTGTGCAATCTCCATGAGCGAGAGGTTGCCGATGATGTCAGGCCGCATAACCCACATTGCCATCGTGACGCGTTGACCGATGGCCTTCATGCTCAGCCCGCGCTGACCGTGCGGCATTACGAACCAGTGGCACAGTTCGCTGACCACTTCGGCCATGGCTTTTTTGAATGGATCGCTTCGTTCAGGATCGATCGCGACCGATGCACACGAGTCGTTGAAGCCGAAATGGTGAGTCCGTCGTGAAGTGTCCGCCTTCTCAGTGAGGCCGAGCTCCTCGACGTACATTCGCTGTGCTGGCGACAACGATTTTATCCAACACGAATAGGCCCGGCTGTACTCGGAGTCTCGCTCGGTTTGACGTTGAGCGGCGGAAATAAAGCGAGGCCGCTCGGCAATGGTCTCGGGCTCCATGGGTTCAGTTGATCGAAGTGTTGACCGGCTGTTGCCCGACCACGCGTGACGCGAGCCATCGGTTGAGTGACGACTCCTCGAAAATAATACGCTTTCGACTGAGGCGGATAAACGGCAAGCCGGCGCCGCGGGCGAACTCATAGAACGCCTGCCGATTTGTGTAACCAAAGCGCGCCATCAGGGCTTCGGTTTGAATGATTTTCGCATCCGCGATTGGTGCTATTGTAGCTTGTGACATAGGTGATTTTTTTTACTCTTACCCCTTCACTAACTACCTCAGTTTTGACCGCAGATTCCGTGCGGTCTTGATTCATCGCCTACAAAAACGAGCTATTGCTTGCCGGAAACACGCGCGCGCCTTCCGGCCAGTTCACACGCAAAACGGCCAGCAAGTGGAAAGCACGGCGCGCTCTCCTATGACAGGCAGAGTCCGCAAGCGTCCACCAGCCTTCGCCAAGCTACGGCTCGACACGCCAGCCAGGAAAGACGGCGGAAGCTCACGCTACACTCGAACCGCAAAAGTCCTCGCAGTTATCCGGCGACAGCCAGCTCGAAGCAGCGGCACGCGCGGAGTTTGCAGTCGTTGTGCGCAATGTGTGACTCGATCCAGGCGATCGCTTCGCGGTGAACCTCCGTCGCGAGCGAAACCGGCGTTGCCGTGGTCGAAAGGAGAAAGCGCCAGCCCTCGAGCCGGAGCGCAAATTCCCGGTGCTCTTCAAAATTCTCCGGGTGTGGTCTGCATCCGATTTGTGACATATACGTTTCGTCGTGCGCGAAATGATTCAACGCGTATTCCTGAAGTTGCACGATCGTATCGACCACTTTGGTACGACTTCTTTCCTTCCGCGTGGCGTGATCCAAAGTCTCCAGGTGGAGAAAAAAGCGCTGATGTTCCTGATCGATTTCCGAATGACCGGTCGCAAAACGAGGGTGCCACGTTGTCATGGTTCTGCTGGAGAAGTGCTGGGGAGTTGAAGCGAAGCTTGCCCGGCTTCGGCTGGAACCGAAACCGTGCGCTGCAGAACGATTACAGTCAGGGTATTCTGCAGTGCGAAGTGACTGTGAACGAATGACAAAAAAAGCGCCACGCATTTATTGGCGTTCATGCCGCATGATCTGCGCATCGCGTTTTTTAAGGAAAAAACCACATCGTTTCGTCGACGGAAACTAATTAGGCCGAATCAATTGTGCGCGTGACGACCCGAATGATTTTTCATGAATGAACGCGTTTCGTGTAAGTCCTCGCCAAACGATTCGAGACGTCACAACCTTGATTTCACTCCCAAAAAAAACGGAGCCGGCCTGATCCTTGGGGCATGCCAATCGCCGCTTGCTTCAGGCATTTTATCGCAGGTTATTTTTTTATCTCATGGTCAGTCCTAATTCTCCCGAAACGCAGGGTGGAGCCCAGTCGGCCCCAAACGCGCCCCGCTCGCTTAAAGACGTTGTCATCCGGCTCGCCGGTGACTCGCAGGACGGCATCCAGACGATCGGCGGTTTTCTCGCCCGACTGGCCGGCCGGAGCGATCAAGACGTGATGACGTACATGACGATTCCGTCCACCATCTCGGGCGGTCCGTCGATCTTTCAGGTGCGAATGGGCACGGGGGATATTCTTTCGTCAGGCGACCGCGCCGACATGCTGGTCGCGTTCTACCAACACAGTTACGATGGTCACATCAGTTCGTTGCGTCCCGGCGGCGTTCTCCTCTATGATGCCGATCACGTCACGCCGGCGGAGGACAATCGCTTCACGTATATCGCAGTGCCGATCTCCTCGGCGACGGTCGAAGCGGTGGGCGGCGCAGGGAAAGATCGTGGCAAAAATATTTTTGTCCTAGGCCTGCTCGCGCGGATTTTCGATCTCGAGGTCGCGAAGCTCGCCGCACTGATCAAGGAACGGTGTGGCGGAAAAACGGAAGACGTCGTTCGCAATGCGATGCTCGCGTTCGATGCGGGCTATGGCTGGCCGCAAAATAATCTGCACGATATTTTTTTCCGTTTCGAAGCGGCGGATCGCGCAGCGATTTCCGGAAAACCGCAGGTCACCATGGATGGCAACATGGCGTTGACGTACGGATTGCTCGCTGGCGGCGTTCGCCACGGTGCGGGTTATCCGATCACGCCGTGGTCATCGATTATGGAAATGCTCCGTACCGAACTTCCGAAGTACGGCGGGCTGTTCGTCCAGTGCGAAGACGAGATTGCCGCGATTTCCACCGCGCTCGGTTTTTCCTATACCGGACGACTCGCTGTCACCGGCAGTTCCGGCCCGGGATTATCTCTCAAGATGGAAGCGCTCGGCTGGGCGACGATGGCTGAAATGCCGCTGATCGTCGTCAACGTCCAACGTGGCGGACCATCGACCGGCATGCCCACGAATGTCGAGCAGAGCGATTTAATGCAGGCGATCTACGGCAGCCATGGCGACGCGCCGCGCGTTGTGATCGCTCCAAAAAACGTGGAAGACTGCTTCTACATCGCGCTCGAAGCGACGCGAATCGCGCGAGCCTACAGCACGCCGGTCATTATCCTCACGGACCAAGGTCTGTCGTCGCGCATCGAAGCGTTCGACGAGCCGGATCTCGCGAACTTGATGGTTGATCCGAAGCCTGATCTGACGGCGCGCGGTGCTGATTTTAAGCCTTATCCGCTCGACCGGCTTACGCGCCATGCGCCACCGGGATCGCGTGTCGAATCTGGCAAATATCCAACGGTCACGGGCCTTGAGCATGACGAATTAGGACATCCGACCGGCAGCCCCGCGCTGCACATGAAGATGACGGCCAAGCGGCGCGAGAAACTTAAAACGCTGGCTGAGTCGCTGCCTGAGCCGGAGTTTAACGGTGACTCTGCCGGAGAAGTTTTGCTCGTCACGTGGGGTTCAAGCTGGGGCCCTGGTCGCGAGGCACTTGGTCGAATTCGGAAAGCCGACGTAAAGGGTGCGCATCTACACCTGCGGCACATCCATCCGCTACCCTCCGGTCTCGAGGCGACATTTGCTCGTTATCACAAAATTGTCGTGGTCGAACTGAACGACGAGGGGCTGTACGGATTTGGTCAGCTCGCGATGATGCTCCGCGCGCGGTACGCCAATCCTTCGATCGTGAGCGTCACGAAAACAGACGGGCTCACCTTCAAAGTGAGTGAGATCGTCGCGGGTGTTGCCCGGCACCTCGAAAGTCAGGCGCTCGACGCGTCGCTCGGGACTGCTTCTCACAGCAGCCTCGCCATCCAGAAATCATAAACCTTCCGATCGAAACCTTTCGAGTCATGTCCTCTACCGCAACTATTACCGCCCCTGTGCCGGCCTCTCCCAATGGCCAGATCACGAAGAAAGCTCTCACGGCCGATCACCCCACGTGGTGCCCTGGCTGTGGTGATTTCGCTGTGCTCGCCTCATTCTACCGCGTGCTGGAGAAACTGAATTATCCGCACGAGAACATCGTCACGTTTGCCGGCATCGGCTGCTCGTCGCGTTTTCCTTACTTCGTCAACACGCATGGCGGACATTTTCTTCACGGCCGCTCGCTGCCGTTTTCCGCGGGCATCAGTCTCGCGAGCGATGATTTGCACGTGTTCACGTTCGGCGGCGACGGCGACGGTTTTTCCATCGGCGGCAACCATCTCGTCCATACGGCGCGCAAGAACGTCAACCTGACCTACGTGATCATGGACAACTTCGTCTATGGTCTGACGAAGAAGCAGACGTCGCCGACATCGCCAATTGGGTTCAAATCGAAGACTGATCCGACTGGTGCGATTGACCAACCGATCAATCCGATGCGTACGCTGCTCAACACGGGTGCGACGTTTGTCGCGCGGAGCCATGCGACACAGGTCAATCACATGATCGAGATGATGACGCGCGCGGCGAAACACCAAGGCTTCTCGGTGGTCGAAATTCTTTCCGAGTGCGTAGAGTTCTATCCGGGCGCGTTCGACGCGGGGAATCCGCGTAAGGGTGGCGCGTTCAAACTTATCGAAGAAAAGAAGCACGACGGCACGCCTGAGGATGAGGCACGCCACGACGTGACGGATGAAGTGGCTGCATTCAAACTGGCGCAGCAGCCGTGGCCGGGTTCGTTCGGTGTATTTTATGAGGGGAAGCGGCCGAGCAAAAACCAGCTCGAGGCGGGGCTTGTGGCGAAAGCGCGAGAGAAGACCAAAGGCGCTTCGGATCTCGCGCTGTTGCAGGCCTCGTTTGCGCGATTACGCTGAGGATTGCGGGCGTGATGCCGCTCAAGGCGGATCTTTTCACGCCGCGAAAAGATATTCGCGGAAAGGAACTGGTCCGGGGACCGCACGCGTCCCGCGTGTTGATTCGGGCGTCTCGCCCGAATCATCCGAATGACTGTCGGTGGGACGCCGAGAGTAGCACGCGGGACGCGTGCGCTCCCCGGACCGATATGAACCTTTTTTTTAAGAGCTATTCTTGCGAACCGCCGCTGCGGAATCTTGGGCCAGTCATTTTGGCGCGTGATGTGACCGATTTTGCCGCAGATTGACACGATCCTTTTCGCCTACGAGTCGGCTTCCGAGGGAAACAGCGCGGGTGGTTGCTGGCGCGAATTTTGCGATATGTTTCCTCATGGATTTCGCGAAGCTCACTCAGATGTCGCGCCAGGCCGTCACCGACGCGCAGAACCTCGGTCGCCGCCTCAATCATAACGAGGTGGATACGTGGCACGTTTTGTCAGCGTTGCTCTCGCAGGAAAACGGCATCGTGCCGGGGCTGCTCGACAAGCTCGCCATCACCCCGAGCGCAGTGCAACTCGCCGTCGAGCGCGAACTCGAGCGCTTGCCAAAGGTGACAGGCAGTGTCGACACGTCCAAAATTTACGTCACGCAGGCCGTGAACGAGGCGCTGACTCGCGCCGAAGACGAAGCGGAAAAGCTCAAGGACGAATACGTTTCGGTCGAGCATCTCTTCCTCGGGCTGGTTGAAGTGGCAAAACCTGAGGCGCTGAAAAAATTGCTGAAGAGCTTCGGTCTGGATCGAGCAAAGATCCTGAACGCGCTCAAGGAGGTGCGGGGCAGCCAGCGTGTGACGACGGACAACCCCGAAGCCACGTACGCCGCGCTCGAAAAATATGGCATCGATTTGGTGGCGCAGGCGCGCAAAGGGAAAATGGATCCGGTCATCGGTCGCGATGAGGAGATCCGGCGCACGATTCGCATCCTTTCGCGCAAAACAAAAAATAATCCGGTGCTGATCGGCGAACCGGGCGTGGGGAAAACCGCCATCGTCGAAGGACTCGCGCAACGAATTTTACGAGGAGATGTGCCCGAAGGACTGAAGGACAGGACGATCTTCTCGCTCGATATGGGCGCGCTCGTTGCCGGCGCCAAATACCGTGGTGAGTTCGAAGAGCGTCTCAAGGCGGTTCTCACCGAAATCAAGCAGAGCGAAGGACGGATCATTCTGTTCATCGACGAACTCCACTTGATCGTTGGCGCGGGGAAAACGGAAGGGGCGATGGATGCGGGCAATTTGCTGAAGCCGATGCTCGCGCGCGGAGAGCTGCACTGCATCGGTGCGACGACTCTCGATGAATATCGCAAGCACATCGAGAAGGACGCTGCGCTCGAGCGGCGCTTCCAGCCGGTCGTGGTCGACCAGCCGACCGTAGAGGACGCGATTTCGATTTTGCGTGGATTGCGCGAGCGATTCGAGCTGCACCACGGTGTGCGAATTCAGGACAATGCGCTGGTCAGCGCGGTGCTCCTTTCCAATCGCTACATCAGCGACCGGTTCCTTCCGGACAAAGCGATCGATCTGGTCGACGAAGCGTGTGCGATGATTCGTACGGAAATGGATTCCATGCCGCAGGAACTCGACGAACTCACGCGCCGCGTTTTACGCCTGGAGATTGAGGAAACCGCATTGGCGAAGGAGAAAGACGAAGCGAGTGCACGTCGCCTGGAGACGTTGCGAAAAGAACTCGCGGAGGCCCGTGAGAAGGCGAACGCCATTAGGCTCCATTGGGAAAAAGAAAAAGCCTCCATCGGCAAAACGCGCAAACTGCGCGAGTCGATCGAAGCGGCGCGACTGGAAATGGAGAAAGCTGAACGTGCTTACGATCTCAACAAGGTTGCTGAGCTGCGCCATGGAAAGATTCCGCAAATGGAAGCCGAGTTGAAAAAACTCGAGAAGGCCGGCAGCGCGACGACGCTGTTCAAGGAAGAAGTTTCGGACGAGGAAATCGCCGAGATCGTTTCAAAGTGGAGCGGCGTGCCCGTGACGCGTCTTGTGGAAGGCGAGAAGGAGAAACTGCTTCGGTTGGAAGAGGTGCTGCACGAGCGCGTCGTCGGTCAAGACGAGGCCGTCACACTGGTGACGGAGGCGATCCTGCGCGCACGAAGCGGCATCAAGGATCCGCGTCGGCCGGTGGGAAGTTTTATTTTCCTAGGCCCGACTGGCGTCGGTAAAACCGAACTCGCCAAGACGCTCGCTGAGACGCTGTTCGATACCGAGGCGGCGATGGTGCGCATCGACATGTCCGAGTACATGGAGAAACACAGCGTCGCGCGGATGATCGGAGCGCCTCCGGGTTATGTGGGTTACGACGAAGGCGGACAGCTCACGGAAGCGGTGCGGCGCAAGCCTTACGCGGTGATTCTATTTGATGAGATCGAGAAAGCGCATCCAGACGTATTCAATGTTCTGTTGCAGGTGCTGGATGATGGGCGAATCACTGACTCGCAAGGGCGGACGGTGGATTTTAAAAACACGGTCATCATCATGACTTCGAACATCGGTTCGCGTTATCTGCTCGAAGGCGTTTCCGGCAGCACAATTCCGGAAAGTGTGCGCGAGAGCGTGATGGCGGAATTGCGGAGATCGTTTCGGCCGGAATTTCTGAACCGGATCGATGAGACGATTCTGTTCAAACCACTCTCGCTCGAAGAGATCACCACGATCGTGGATCTGCTGCTGGTGGACCTGAACAAACGGCTGGCGGACCGGCGCGTCGTGGTGACGCTCGACAACAAAGCCAAAGAGTGGACTGCGGAGAAAGGCTACGACCCGGTGTTTGGTGCGCGTCCGTTGAAACGTTTCCTGCAACGCGGCATCGAGACGAAGCTGGCACGCGCTCTCATCGCAGGTGAAATCTCCGAAGGCAGCGAGGTGACGTTCACTGTCGTGAAAGACGAATTGGTCATGGCAGCGACGGCTGTCGGCGCGAAGCGGTGACAGGGTTCCGCTCGCGAACTGTTGAATTGGGACGTCGCCGCGGCGGTCGATGTAGCCG
>DAITQE010000091.1:3579-9430 GCA_036833235.1 Opitutus sp. | reverse complement strand
GGCCTCGGCGGTCCCACGGATGACAAGCGGATTCCCGCCGACATAGGTGATGACGGGAGTCGCGATCGGGCCCACGAGTTCGACGGCGTCGAAGACATATCCGGCGCTTAACCACGGCCCGAGGTCCGACGTGCCGCTCGCCGGCGTGATGGTCAGGGTGTTCGTGCCCGCCACGAGCGCGCTGGCCGGAATCGCATAGGTGAAGGTGGTGTTGTTGCCGCGATACGTTCCCACGGTGAAAGTGCGGGTGCCCGGCTGGGTAGGCGCAGGAGGAACAGCGGAGGTCCAGACGTTGTTTACTCCGATCTGCGGCCGGCCGCCCGCATAGTTGCAGGTGATTCCGATGTTCAGGGTGAGGCCGACGATCTGATTCGGCGCGAGATCAAACTTGATCGTGGCCGGACTGTTCCGGAGGCGGAATTGGATGGAGGGGAAGGTCGCCGTGTCATCCACTCCGACGGTGTACGTGATCGGTCCCCACGGAGTCATCCGCACGTCCGAAGGATGCATCTTGGTGATCTTGTCGGCGTTCATGAAACCGGCCGGCATGCCGTCCCACGCGCCGATGCGGAAGATCACCGACGGTTTGGGCTCGGCCGAGACGATATCGAGCGTCGTCGTGACGCCTGCCGTCACGAGCACGTTTTCCTGCACGGCGACGGCAAGCTCGCCTTTGTAAAGGGTCGCCTTGTAGGTGCCGGGCCGCATGCCGGCGCTGTCGAAGGACCCATCCACAACGGACACATCCGTCCAATGTTGCGCGCTGGCATTGGAGAAACCGATCGTGTATTCAAAATCGGGGTTCAGGCCGGTGGCTGTTCCGGCGACGCGGCCACGGTCGACTGGCGCGACAAAGCCGAGGAGATTCATGTCAGCGAACCACGAGGTATCGAGGGTGGCGGGCGGCGTGGCGCCGTCGGTGAAGACGAGCGTGTAATGGTTCAGCACGCCCACGCGATAGGCCTCCGTCTGGGCCTCACCATAGTTGACGATATAAGTGAGCTCTTGATCGGAGGCGGTCTGCATGAGTAACGAGCGGTAGAATGGTCCGCCGGAGCCGCCCTCGTTATTGTCGCGCACGAACCAGACGCCGACGTTGTTGCCAGTCGCGCCGAAATAGGACCAGTCCTTGAGACGCATGTTGGAGTAGTGCTTCGAACGCGTCTCGCCGTTGGCCAGGCCGAAGACGTCGCTTGATTCGATCGCGCCGATGTTGTTGCGAATGTCGGACGGCTCGGGCCCGTTGGGCAAAAGATCGGAAGGAATGCGCACGATGTAGCGAACGAGCCCGTGAATATCCGGCTCGGACGTAAAATACGTTCCCATGTAGATGTGCGGGTAACCTTTCCGTGCCATGTAGTAGTGCGTGAGCTCGCCGGCCTGCACGGTGACTTTGATGAAATCGGTCCCGATTGTCTCGGCGCTCACCGTGGAGAGGCTTGTATTACTGTAGAGCCAGTCGAAGCCGGACGTGACTTGCGAACCGCGGACCTGATCCTGGTATTCGACGCCATTGTACACCAGGCTCGCGATGTCGCCGGGCGACTGGGTGTTCGATCCCAGGTCGATGCGGCGGATTTTGAAGACCAGCCCTGCGCCCGTATCGACGGTGTAGAACGTCGGGTCGGCGCTCAAGCCGAAGGCCGCGAGCACCTGAGAAGGCGCGAGGGCGAGGAGCGCAAGCGAGGATAGCGCGACGGCTCGTCGCCACGGCGAGGGAATCAAAGACGGGATGTTGGAGGATGGTTTCATGGGGAATAAAAGGTCGTCAGGTCAGCTCGCCGGGGGACGCGTGCCGGCCACGGAGAAGCTTGCCGGGATCCGCGAGGTTCGAGTGGTGTTCGCGGCGGGACAGGGAGCCGAAACAATGAACCAAACAGGGCGCCCGGCGCATCCGTGCGCGGAAGCGGTAAGGAGCGGGATACACATCAATTTGTGGCGAATCGACGCCGGCGGGGTGCGGGGCAACAAGGCGCGCAGCATAACAGGTGGAACCTCGCACCGATATCCCCTGATCTTGGGAGGGAAGATTCCGGATGGAAGGCGCGTCCTGTTTCGAGTCTCGCACGGATGCGTTCGCATCCTACCGTGAGCCGCCGCTAGACAGACTTGACGCTCAACTCCAGACTTTCACCCCTCCAATCGGCCGCCGCATTCACGTCCATGCGGCGGGAGTTCATCGTAACATGTTATTCGGTACATTTCTTCGCGCCGGGCTGCTCGTCGTCTTAACAGCGGTCTCAACCGATGCGCTTCCGGCTGCGGCCGAGGACGGACGGGTGCCGGTTTCGCACGATTATGTGTCGCGTAGCTGGATCACTGACGACGGTCTGCCGCACAACGTCGTCACCCGCGTTCAGCAGGATCGCGACGGCTATCTGTGGCTTGCGACGCTCGCCGGACTTACCCGTTTCGATGGGCGCGAGTTCAAGGTGTTTCTGCCGCCCAACCGCAGCACCGGTGGCGGTCGCAATGTTCGCGATCTCGGCCTGCTCGCCGACGGAACCGTCCTCTTCCTCCCCGCGAGTGGCGGCGTCTGGCAGCTCAAGAAAGACGTCCTCTCCGAGCATCCCATGTCGGGCGAGCTCCGATCCGAGGCGTTGCGAGAACTTTATGTGGAGCCGCAGGGCGCAATCTGGGTGGGCACGTCTCAAGGAATCGTACGCTGGGAAAACGGCCGGATCGAACGGTTTGGCCACGAACACGGCATCAATCGCCGCATGATGTCCTTTTCATGGGCAACCGACCGGAGTCGGCGTACTTGGATCGGCGGACCAGATTTTGTGGGCTATTACCGCCATGGCAGGCTGGTCACCGTCGAACACACCGGCGGGATCGGTTATCGCGTGGCCCCCGCGCGCTCAGGCGGGGTCTGGGTGTGGGGAAACGGTTTGATGAAATGCGAGGACGAAACGCTCGTGCCCGTGGCGGACACGCCCTGGCCGGCCGGGCAGGCGTCCGTGCGATGGATGTTCGAGGATCAGTCGGGCATGCTGTGGGTCGCCACCTCGCGCGCGGGTGCATTCAACTTCGATGGCCGCCGATTCCAATCGCTGCCTGACCTCGGGCGTTCGGTGGAACACATTACCGCCGACCGTGAGGGCAGCATCTGGATCGCGACCGACGGCGGCGGTATCCACCGTCTGCGTACGAAGGTTTTTTCACGCGTCGAAGCGCAAGTCTCGAGTGTCTGCGAGGACAGCTCGGGCGCGATCTGGTTTGCCGGGGGACTCGCGGGCGCGGTGCGGTGGGACGGCGAAGCGCAAAAAGCATTTCCGTTTCGGGCCGGCGGTGTGCCGCTACACGTAACCGCCGTCTGCGCGGACCCCGGAAACCGCCTGTGGCTAGCCACGCCCTTCGGGTTGTTTCAAACCTCTGTGAGCGACCCGGGCGGCACGCGACGGATCGATGCCGGACTGCGCAACATCCGCGTGATGTCCTGTGCGCAAAACGGCGACGTGTGGATCGCCGGCGGGGGCAGTCTCGGCTGGTATCGCGGCGACACGTTTACGCCGGTGGCTGGCGGCCCCGGCGCGGACAACGCGATCACCGCGCTCGCCGAATACCCGGCGGGACACCTCTGGTTTGGCACGGTGCGGGGAGACCTCTTTGAGTTCTACAGCGGCCGGCTGACGCGGTCCACCAGCGCGCCAGGGCTATCGAATACGACCATCCATGCGGTGCTGCCTGAGCCTTCCGGTAACCTATGGCTCGCGACCAGCGAAGGACTCGTGCTGGTGGCAAACGGGCGCGTGCGCCAGTTCACCCAGGCAGACGGACTGCCGGATGACCTCGTGCTGCAACTGCTGGCCGATGACACGGGCCATCTTTGGCTGGGCACCTCGCGCGGTCTGTTTCGCGTGTCGCGCGCGGAGTTGCTCGCTCGCGCCAACGACGGTGGCTCGACCGTCAACGCCATCGCCTACGGCCCGGAGCAGGGCCTGTCCGGAATTTCGCCCACGATCAATTATCAGCCCTCTGCCTGGAAGGACCGGCGCGGGACATTGTGGTTTTGCACCTACCGTGGCGGCGTTGGCATCCATCCCGAGCGTCTTCCGCGTAACGCGCCCCCGCCGCCATTGTTCATCGACGAAGTGCGGCTCGACGATGGCATCGTGAGAACGCATGAGCTTCTCCGCGTGCCGCCGGGTGCGCATCAACTCGCGTTTCGATTTGCCGCGCTGAGCTTCGCCGCGCCGGAACATGTGCGCCTCCGTCACCGGCTGGATGGATTCGATACCGCCTGGGTTGACACCGCGCCGGATCGCAGCGCGCGGTATGCGAAACTGCCACCGGGCGACTACCAGCTGCGCGTCACGGCGCGCAGCAGTGAGGGCCTTTGGAACCGCCACGAAGCGACCCTGGCTGTTACCGTTTTGCCTGCCTGGTGGCAGACCGCGTGGTTCCGAGTCGGCGCGGTGCTCGTCTTCGCCGGGCTGGTCGGATGGGGCGGGAGAGTGTGGTCGCAGCGGAAGTTGCGGGCCCAGCTCGAGCGACTCGAACGCGAGCATGCCCTCGAGAAGGAGCGGACCCGTATCTCGCGGGACATGCACGACGAACTTGGTGGCAGCGTGACCGGAATCAATCTGCTGGTGCAACGGCTGCGCGATCAGAGCGCCGGTAAAACCAACAGCGTGGTCGATCTGCTCCAACGGCGCGTGCGACGACTGACGCTCGAGCTGGAGCGCGTCGTGTGGACCGTTAGTCCGAAAAACAGTTCACTCGATCAACTTGCAACGTTCGTCGAGCAATTTGCGCAGAATCTATTTGCGAACTCGGCGACTCGCTGCCGGGTGCACGGCCGCGAGAGCATCCCGGCGCGACCGCTCAACCCAGAGTGCCAGCACCATGTGCTCGCCGTCGCGAAGGAGGCGATCAACAACGTGCTGAAGCATTCGTGCGCGACCGAGGCTGTCATCACGATGAGCTTTGCCGACGAGGCGTTCGCGCTCTCAGTCCGCGACAACGGCAACGGCTTTATGCCCGAGGCGCAGGAGCACTCCGAGCGCAACGGCCTGCGCAACATGCGCGCGCGCGTGGCCGAGATGAGCGGCACGTTCGACATCCGCAGCGCAGTCGGCACCGGCACGGAGGTTGCATTGCGCCTCCCGATCGTTTGGGCTGCGAAAACCTGATTCTGCCGCATGATTATTTCCGTCGCCATCGTCGAGGACAACGCCGAGATCTGCGAGGAACTCGAGCAGGTGATCAACGGCGCGCGCGGTTTTCGCTGGGCCTGCTCCTGCCGAAACGCCGCAACCGCGTTGCGAAAAATTCCCGCCGTAAAGCCGGACGTGGTGATCATGGACATCGGACTGCCCGACGGCTCAGGCATCGCGTGCACCGCGCAATTGAAACGGTTATTGCCCGACGTGCAGATCATGATGTTCACAGTTTACCAGGACAGCGAACAGATCTTCCGCGCACTCGCCGCGGGCGCGAGTGGCTATCTGCTGAAACGGGCGAACCCGCCCGAGCTGCTGCAGGCCTTACGCGAACTCGCCGGAGGCGGTGTGCCGATGGCCGGCGAGGTCGCACGCAAGGTCATCGCGAGCTTCCGGCAGGAACCGCCACCCGCGGCGAAGACGGCGAACCTCACGCCGCGCGAGCAGAGCGTGCTCGAGCACCTCGCCAATGGACTTTCTGCGAAGGAAATCGCCGCACAGCTCGTGATCAGCACCGAGACGGTGAACTCACATTTGAAGCACATCTATCAAAAGCTGCACGTCCGTTCGCGGATCGAGGCGGTGATCGCGTTTTTGAAATAAGCTGCTCGAGCGGGGCCGCCGCGGATCGAGAGGCGGTGTCTCTGACCGCTTCGCTGCGTATTCCGAATCGGTTAAGATCCGGA
>DAITQE010000091.1:0-3569 GCA_036833235.1 Opitutus sp. | reverse complement strand
CAGCCAAGGGAATCCTTCAGCCATGCCCAGCAAACCTAGTAAAGAGCTTTAGTCGGGCTCCGAGAAATAAAAAAGTGGCGTGAAACAAGTGCTTGTCGGCTCACTCTCGTAAGTCATGAAGATGGTCGGGGCGGTCGGATTCGAACCGACGACCTCTACGTCCCGAACGTAGCGCTCTACCAGGCTAAGCTACGCCCCGATTCCTCTTCTTGGAGCCACTTGGCCCAATGGAACGCGCAGAAAAAACCAGACCTCATCCTACCGCAAACAAATTCTGGCCCGAGTGACCTTTCGCTTCGTAATAATTCCTCGCCCATCCAAACGAGTACCGGAGCGGAGTCGAACCACGGATGTGCAGGATGATTGATGATTGGATGATTCACCTTCGACAGCGAACTGCGTGAAGAAATAAAGAGGCCCGAGGTGCAAAACCTCGGGCCTCAAAATATGAAAGCTCAGATGAGCTACGACTTGGCGGTGACCGGAGGCGGAGGCCGGGCTAGGGCGCTCTCTGCCGCACGCTTTGCGATCATGTCCGTCATCCGCTGAATCTCCATTTCAGCGGTCCGCTTTTCAATTCGGGCTTGCTCGACCTGTTTCGCAAGCTCGAAGGTGTCGCGGTTCAGCTTCTCCTTGTTGGTCCGGAGAGTATTAAGTTCGATCTCCAGCTCCGAGACCTGTTTCGCGTAAGCGTCGGCTTTCGCGTTAAACGCGTCCGTGGATTCCTGGATTTTGCGGCTATCAGCCTCCCATTTTGCCAGCTTGTCTGCTTCTTTTTTGGCTTCGACGGCTGCGCGCTCTGCGGCCCGTTTTTCCGCATCTTCGCGGGCCTTTGCTTCGATGGCGGCTTTGTGCTCTGCGTCGATCTTCTGTTGTTTCGCGACTTCTTCGGCGCGAATTTTGTCACGAATCGCTACTTCCTTGAGCTGGGAAAAATAAAAGAAAAGGAATACCGCCAGCATGCTGCTAACGGAGATGAGATACATCCACTTTTTCATCGGTAATAAATTAGGAGTTCTTGGACTTGGATTTCGCGGCGGCGAGAGCATCAGCGGCTGCCCTGGCAGCGTCCGCCGCAGTTATTTTGTCCAAGACCTCGCTTAGGCTCTTGGTATTCGCCTGGGCTTGCTTGACGTATTCTTTCAGGAATGCCTGCTCTTCAACCGCGAGTTTGCGTTCCGCTTCGATCTTCGCGATCGCGTCCTTTTCGTTCTTGATGTCCTTCTGCAGACGTTGAGTTTGTTGCTCGAGCTTTGCCTGGTCGCGGTTGGCTTTCTCGCGCGCCTCGTTCGCGAGCTCGCGCTGCTCCCGGTCGGCCTGCTCTTTGGCTTCCTTCGCGGCTTTCTCAGCCTTGCGGCGCTCTTGTGAAGCGACGGCTTCCTTGATCGCCTGTTCGCGGTTCTTTGCTTCCTGCCGAAGTTTCTCTTCTTTGTGTTTCCGGACAATCGCTGCCTTGTCAGCCAGCTTTGCTTCGTAGCCCGAACTGAAATTCCAATAAAAGGCGCCAAAAGCAATTACCCCGACGATCGGGACTAGGAAGTAAACATAGGTTTTCTTCATGATTATGAGCAGAGATTACAGGGATTTGGCGTTTGCTTTGGCAGCTTCGTGTTCGCGAATGGCGTCTTCGATGGCCTGCTTGAGTTTCGGGAGTTGAGTGTCTTTTTGTGCATCGGGGTAGGTCAGAGCTTTTTCAACAGCGACCTTGGCTTCCGGGAATTTCCCCAATTCCCAACAGACGTAAGCCATGAAGCCGTACACCGAGCCGGGCTTGTCCAAATTACCTTTCGTCGTCGCGGTCTGGAGGTGCTTATATGCATCCTCGGACTTGTTCAGCCCGTAGTAAATCATCGCGATTTGGTAGTCGAGCTGTCCGGATTTCGGAAAATGTTTCGCCCCTTCAGTCAGTGCCTCGATCGCCTGAAACGGCTTGTCGACCTGCTGATACGACGAGGCGAGTAATTCCCAGTTTCTTTGCTCGGACTCAATGGAGTTGTCACGCAGTCCCGAGTGCAGGATCTCGGTTGCCTTGCCGAACTGCCCCACATTGTAATACATGCCGAACAGGGAGTAGTTCTCCTTCGGCGTTTTCATGAAGCCGAGGGCCTGAGCCCGTTCGATCGCAAGAATAGCGCGGGTGTTGTACTCCTTGGCCTTCTCCGGATTTTTTTCCTGTACAGCCAAATTGCTGTATACACCGGCGAGCTGCGGCCAGTAATCTTTCTTGGCAGGATGTTGCTTTACGAGAAGCTCAAGGATATCGGCGAGCCGCTCGTAATTCTGCTGTTGCTGCGAAATCGCGAGAAGAATGAGATAGAAATTTTCCTTCGGGTGAGTGGTGAGACGCAGTCCTTTCTCGATCTCGGCTTCGGACTGTTTCAATAGTTCGGGATCCGGGTGTTCGGGATCGCCGCTGACGGCCTGGTTGTAGAGCACGTTCGCGTAGAACAGAGTCGCATCCTGACGAGACTGATCGTACGGGGGCTTGGTCGAGTCCCGCATCCAGCGCTGGAGGTACGCGACGGTCTTGGCGAAGTTCGCTTTTTGGACGGCGTGATCCTTTGTGCTGGTTGCTTCCTGATAATAAATCTGCGCCAGGTAATAGACCATGTCCTGGATGGAATTCTTATCGAAGTAGTGATGGGCGTCTGCCAGCCGAAGAGCGACTTCCCAAGGTTTGATCGCTTTGGCGTAATCGCCTTTCTGGAGGTAGATTTTCGCCTCAACATCGGTGACAATCGCCATGTCATAGCTGTCCGGACCCACTCGGGCTTGAATACTGTTGAGCAGAGCAAGCGCCGCGTCCCAATTTTTAGCGTCGAGGAGCGGTTTGAGCTTCTCGAGGTCGGTGGATGTCTTTTCCTCGAGTTCACGAGGCGGGTCGTCCGCCGCCCGAATCGCACAGGGTAATGCCAATGCGAATACCAAGGCGAGCCGGACCAGACTTGCGCGACAGAGTTGGAAGAGGGAGGGAGAGAAGGAAACAGTCACGTTGAGATTAGTCTTCAGCCAGACTGAACGAGATGGGCTGCTGCATGCGCGTGTTCACGTTACGTCCGCCTTTTTTGCCGGGACGAAACTTCCATTTGCTCACGGCCTGAACTGCGGCAGTTTCGAATTCGCGTTGCGTGGATCGGACGGCGAACGCGTTTCTAACATCGCCATTGGTATCGACAATAAACTCAACCAGCACCTCGCCGGTGATTCCCGCGCGACGCATTTCAAAGGGATACTGCGGCGGAACTTTCGCGCGGGCTTGAGGTATTTGATCGAGTTTCGATATGTCGAAGATTTCGACCCCTTTGCCCAGGCCACCCGGGCGGCCTTGCGGAATGTTAATCACACCTGTGAGTGGCTTGAGCCCTTCCGGCGGCGGTGGCTGGACTTGTTGGACGAATGAATCGACTTGAACGATCTGGGGAACGTCCGTCTGCATGGGAGGCGCAAAATCGACGACCGGCGTTGGTGGCTCGTCGGATTCGACTACCTCAGGCTCGTCCGGTTCGAGTTTGGGCATTTCCATCAACTCGATCGTGGGAGCTTCCTCATGTTTCACTGGCGGCGGCGGG
>DAITQE010000090.1:8040-9495 GCA_036833235.1 Opitutus sp. | reverse complement strand
CCGCTAGAGTCCTTGATAGCAATCGCAAGCTCTCGGCCGCTGAGCCGCCATGCCGGGAGCAGGCCGAACAACAAGGCCGACGCCAGCGTGACGATCGCAGTAAAGCCGAGCGTCCGCCCGTCCGCCCAGATTTCTACGCCTGCCACCGCGGTGGCCAGCAGCCGTGTGCCACCCTGTGCCAGCAAAAAACCTGTCGCGCCGGCGACGACCGCGAGCAGCACGCTCTCTGTCATCAACTGCCGAACCAGCCGCCCGCGACTCGCGCCTAGGGTAGTTCGCAGCGCCAGCTCCCGCTGCCGTGCCGCCCCGCGGGCCAGCAGCAACCCGGCGATGTTTGCGCAGGCCACGAGTTGGATGAAAACCACCATTGCCATCAGGAGCGTTGCAGGCCGCTCGTAGTGCGACCGCACGCCACCATAACCCGTGCCCGCCGGGACAAGCGTGAGATGCACCTCTTGCAACTGTGACTGCAATGCCTCCGTCATCGGGCCGGCTCGCCGCGCGTCGATTCGTGCCAGGAGGCGTTGATATATGGCATCAAACTCGGCTGTCGCTTGTGCCGCCGTCATGCCGGGTCGCAAGCGCATGAGGATGTTGATCCACGGACTATCCCACGAATGGATGCCGTCGGTCCCCCACGGCAGATTGCCATCGGTCTGCCGGCTCAGGTTGATGGGCACCCAGAGAGCCGGATCCGCGCCCACGCGCGCCCCTTTGAAATGTGGCGCGGCCACGCCTACGATCGTCACTGGCACCCCCGCGATACGAAGCACCTTTCCCAGCACCTCCGAATTTGCCCCGAGTTGCCTCTGCCAAAAATCGTGGCTCACCACTGCGACCGGTGTCGCGTTACCCGGCCGGTCGTCCTCCGGCTGCAAAGTCCGACCCATAAGCGCCGTGGCGCCGACCACCCGGAAATAGTTGCCCGAAACTTCCTCGACGTAAGCAGAGTCCACCGCACCGCCCACGCCCGGCAGCACACACGGCTGTAGCATCGACCAGCCGCTCACCGCCGCGAAGTCCGCCGCGTCGCCGCCCTGATCGCGCAACTGCTCAAAATAGGGATATGGGATCGGGAGATTCCTCCCCTGCGGGTCGAACAGTGGATACGGAAATTCCTTGCGCTGACCTGCCGGCGCGCGCGCCTCCACTGCCATCAGCCGGTGGGCCTCGACGACCGGCAGCGGCCGCAGCAACAGTGCGTTGAAGACCGAGAACACTGTTGCGTTGGCGGCAATCCCGATCGCCAGCACCGCGATTACGATAGCCGAAAACCCTGGCCGCATTCTGAACCCACGCAACGAGAACCGCAGATCCTGTCCCAGATGCTCTAGCCAAAGCCATCCTTGTTGATCGCGGCAGCTCTCCTTGATCTGTTCGACGCCGCCAAACGAACGCATAGCCGAATAACGGGCCTCGTCGGGCGTCATGCCGTTTTGGATATTCCGTTCGATG
>DAITQE010000090.1:0-8030 GCA_036833235.1 Opitutus sp. | reverse complement strand
CAGTTCGAGATGCTCTTGAAGTTCCGCCGACATCTCGGCCTCCAGCCTCCGCTTCCGGAATAGTCCACCGAGGCGAAACAGGAATTGCCGAAGGCTATTCATCGGAGGATCACGCGTTCTTCAGCACGTCCCCGATAGCGATCGCCATTTTGCTCCAACTCGTCCGTTCCGTCTCCAACTGCTTCCGACCCGCTTTGGTCAGCGAGTAAATCTTCGCTTTGCGACCTCTTTCAGACTGACCCCACTCCGCTTTAATCCAACTCTTCGCCTCCATCCGGTAGAGCGCCGGATAAAGCGACCCCTCCTCCACGGTGAGCACTTCCTTCGATAGGATATAAAGGCGCTCGCCAATGCCGAAGCCGTGCAGCGGTCCGGCGTTGAGCACGCGCAAAATCAATAGGTCGAGAGTTCCAGAAAGTAGTTCTGCCATGGGAAACGTAGCCTAGATAGGCTATGTTTCACCCTGAAGCCTAGATAATCAAGGCAATTAACGCCGCGGATCAATTGAGCGGCAGCATGGCGGGTGCTTATATCCAACCATCCGGCGAGCGTCGACCGATCTCGCAAGGCAGGCGCCTTCAACGCGGCGGCGCGCCCAAGCCTGCGCCCTTATTCGACGCGCAGTGCTTCGATGGGGTTTATCCGCGCGGCACGGTGGGCCGGCACGTAGCTCGCGAGCGCCGCGACGAGCAGCAGCACCGCCGAGACGCCGCCGTACGCCCAAGGGTCGAAGGCACTCACGTCGAAAAGAAGCGAGCTCATGGCACGGCTGACGAAAATGGCCCCAATGAGTCCGAGCACGAGTCCGGCCGCAACCTTGGTGAGACCTTGCCGCATGATCAGCGCGATGATCTCGCCATAGGTTGCGCCGATGGCGCCGCGCACACCGATCTCGCGCGTGCGCTGCGAGACGTCATAGGCCAGCACGCCGTAGATGCCGATCGCCGACAGGAAAAGCGCAAGGCCGGCGAATGCCCCCAGCAGCACCATGACCGCCCGGCGCTGGTTGAACGACGCATCGATGAAGGTCTGCAGCGGTCCCGTGTCGAACAGCGCGATCCCCGGATCGATCGCACGCAGCTTTTCGCGCACCAGCGGGATGATGTCGGCCGCGGGTCGCGCCGTTCGCAGGAACAGCGTCAGGCCGGATGGTCGTCCGAACACGAGCTGGTAGACGAACGGATTGCCGCTCCGGTCCTCCACCCCGTTGTGCGGAATGTTGCCAACCACACCGACGATCGTCGGCCAGTCGGAGTCCTTCTGCGGCCGGCCGCCGAACGTGAAACGTCCGCCGATCGCCGAGCCAATCGGGAAGTACTTCTTCGCGAAATTCGCGTCCACGACGTACACGTGATGTCCGGGAGCCGCGTCGCCGCGTTCAAGGAAACGCCCCTCCAGCAGGCGCACGTGCAGCGTCTCGAAGTACTCCGGCGTGACCGTGACCTGGAACGCGCCCGGTTGAGGCGCTCCCTCGGGCAACGTGTCGTTTGCAAGCGTCAACGCATTGATCGGCAGCCCGCCCTGGAACGGCACGGCACCGGAAAGTCCGACCGACGTCACGCCAGGAATTTCCTTCATCGCCTGTTCGATGCGTTCCTGCAGCAGCCGTGCGGTGTCGTCCGACGAACGCTGGCTTTGCGGGATGGCAATCCGGCCCATCACGACGTCGGTTGGATCGAACCCGGGATTGACGGCGATCGCCCGAACAAAGCTGTGGATGAGCAGGCCCGCTCCGGTCAGCAGCACAAGGGCAATCGCAACCTGGCCGACGATCAGGAGCGAGCTGAGCGCCCGGACGCCCGCGCTGCTGGACGAGCCGCGCGAGCTGCGCTGGAGAAGCTCGACGACGTTCGCCCGGATGACGTGGAAGATCGGCACCAGGCTGATAAGGAGCGCGGCCCCGACGGCGATCGCGACCGTGAACCCGAGCACGTGCGCGTCGAGCGTGAACGGCAGCGCGTATGACATCATCTGGGCGCGGTAGTGATTCATCGCCGTGAGCGCTGCCCATGCGATGCCAAGCCCGAGTCCTGTTCCGACCAGCGTGAGCACCGCGGTTTCGAGGAGGAGCTGGCGCGCGATCACGCCGCGCGACGCCCCCAGTGCGAAGCGAATGGCGAGTTCGGCCTGCCGCCCATTGGCTCGGGCGAGGAGCAGGTTGGCGATGTTCACGCAGCCGATAAGCAGGACGAACACCACGCCGCCTTCGAGCAGGAGCAGCGTGGATTTCAACGGCTGCACGCGCTCCGCCTGCACCGTACCGACCATCGTGTGAGCGCCGGAGCGTTCCAGGAACTGGCGCATCTGGGCGGGTGCAGCATCGTTGAAGCGCTTTTCGAGCAACTCGCTCTCGGCGAGCGCCTGCGCAATGGTCGCGCTCGGCTTCAGCCGGGCGAACAACTTTACGTAATTGGCATGGCGATACAGCGGATTTATTCTCGTCGGGTCCCACACGAACGGCCGCACGAACCGCGCGCGCGCGTCGAACGATTCGAGGGCGCGTGGCGCGACGCCAACGATCGTCACCGTTTCGCCGTCGATTCGCGTCGTTTTCCCGAGCACGCCTGGGTCTCCCTTGAACTGCGTGGTCCAGAACGAGTGCGTGAGGACGACCACGTTGTCGGCCTTGGGCCGGCTGTTTTCGAGTTTGAAGAACTGACCGATCACCGGCTTGAGCCCAAGGACATTGAAGAAATCGGCCGTCGCTCGCGCGCCCCACAATCGCTCCGCCGTCGCGTCTTCGCCGAACATCGATGGCCCCACCGACCAAAGACCGAAGTCGCTGCAAGACGTCGTGTGCGCCTTGTAGTCTTCGTACTGGACGATGTTGCTCGACATCTTCGGCAGCCCCGCCTTCGGGTATCCGTTATAGATCTCGACGATCCGCGTCGGATCGGGGTAAGGCAGCGGCTTCAGCATCAAGGCGTACACCGCCGAAAAGATCGCGGTGTTGGCGCCGATGCAGAAGGCGAGCGTCAGCAAGGCGATGACGGCAAAGCCGCGGCTCTTCAGCAGCAGGCGGAGCGCAAAACGGATGTCCGATAGCATGGGACGGCGGGGTTGAAGAAACTAAAATCGCGGGCGCGGCAATCGGTTAAAGCCGAATATAAGGGTTGGCGAGGACCAATCTTTGGCCGCGCCGCAGGTCGGTTGCGCGCTTGCCGCGCTACGTCCGCGTTGCGGAGACGTTGCGCGGCGAGCGCGCAACCTACAATGCGACCCATGAATCGCTGGTTTTCCACACAGTCTGTCACGCTCGCGGCGAGATAGCCCAAGAGCTTCGGGCGGTTGATACCGCACAACGCCTCGGTCTCTGTTGCGCGGCAAGCGCGCAGCCTGCTCATTCCTTGATGCCCACGTATTCGAGAAACGGTTTCATCGAACGCGGTCGCCCGAGAAATTTCTCGACCGAAGTGGCGACGTCACGCGTATCGCCTGCGCCGTACACTTCATCACGTAAGCGACGTCCCACGCCAGCATCCAGGAAACCGTCGGGCGCTTTTCGGAACTCACTCGCCATGTCGATGGCCATCACCTTGGCCCAGAGATAGCCATAATAACCCGCATCGTAGCCGGCGAGATGGCCGAAGTATGCGACAAACGCGGTCCCGGGCGCGGGCGGCATCCATACGCGCCCGAGGATCGCGTTGGATTCACCGACGACATCGACCTTTGCGGCGTCGGCCGCCGAGTGGCTGTGCAGCGCGAGGTCGAGAATACCAAACGACAGTTGACGCCGGTTGAAGTAGCCTTCGGTCGCCTTGCGCGCCTCGGTCAGGGCCGCGATCGTCTCCGCCGGGATTTTCTTTGAGGGATCGCGATAGTCGGCCGCAAACGTATCGAGCACCGCTTTGTCCCACACCCAATTCTCCAACATTTGGGAAGGCGCCTCCACGAAGTCACGCGGCACGCCATTCGACGTCTGGCGTTGGAATCGCGCCCGACTCAGCACGTTGTGCATCACATGGCCGAATTCGTGAAACAGCGTCTCGACGTCATCGTGCGCGAGCAGTGAGGGTTTGTCCTTGGACGGCGGCGGAAAATTGCAGACGAGCGTCGCAACCGGCAATTCGTAAGTTCCGTCCGCGAGGAACCGACCTGGCATCTGAGGGAAGCACGCGAAGTGGTTGAACTTCCCCTCCCGCGGAAACATGTCGAGGTAGAAGCTGCCCATGGGCACGCCTGTGGCTGAGTCTTCGACCACGAAAAGCTGCACGCCCGGTGTCCAGACGTACGGCGGCTCGACCTGCGTGAACTTCAACCCGAAAATTCGCTGGTAGATGTTGAACATCCCTTCGAGCGTCGCCTGATAAGGGAAGTACACGCGCAGTTGTTCCGCATCCACGGCGTAGCGCTGCTTCTTCAACTGATTCAAATAATAGCGCACGTCCCACGGATCGAGCTTCGCGGCGGCGTCACCCGTATCAGCCGCTTTCAATTTTCGCAGCGTCTCCATCTCTGCGGCGTATTTTGACTGCAAGCCGACCACGAGATCCTCTTCGAATTTCATCGCGGTCGCGCCGGTTTTTGCCATGCGCGTCTCCGTTCGGTAGTCCGCCCAGTTTGCGTAGCCGAGACGCTGCGCGATCTCTGCGCGCAGCGTGACGAGCTTCGTGAGGACCGGGACGTTCGTCTCCATCGCCAGCGTCTTGCGCGCAAGGCGCACGCGTTTTCGTGTCTCCGCTTTGACCGCGTTGTCCGCGACCGCATAGGCGTGCCAGGTGATGTTGGCCATGACGCGGTAGCGCCCATCGGGCTGCCGAACGCCCGGGCTCGACAGGAGGCTGTCCGGCACACCGGCGAGCTCGTCGGCGGTGAAATCCAGCGGCGCGCGCGCCTGATTGATGTTCGTGGCAAACACCTGCTCAGCCGCGGACAGGTCTTTGCGCAGTTGCTCCACCGCTTTGCGATCATCCGGCGACAACGTAAGCCCGGCGCGCCGATAGTCGCGCAATTGAAAATCCACCAAACGCTGCTCCTGGGCGTCGAGCTTTGGCTTTGTATCCGCAAATGCTTTCAACACGCGGTAGATGTCTTCTCGATATTCCAAGCCAATGCCCCACTCCTCGATCTTCACCGACATGTCGCGCGCCATGTCGCGCATGGCCTTATCGGGACTCGTTTCCGCCACGGTCTCTACCTGCGCGGCGAACGTTCCGACATCGCCCGTGATCGTATCATACGCCGCAAACGTACTGGCGAGAGTGAGACTCGCGACCGGCTGCGCGGCCAGCGTGGCCAGCGCTTTGTCGGCATCGCGCAGGACGGTTGCGGTCATGGACCTTACCTCGTCTGCAGACTTCGGATACGTCGGGAGGACCAGGGCGACGTGATGACGCGCGGCTTCAGCCTGGAAGTCGGTGATGGAGACGGGCGCTGCGCTGAACAGCGTCGCAGCCGCCAGCGGAACGGATGCGAGCACGACAAACTGGGAGAATTTCATAACGCGAATTGCTGTTGAGTTTTCGGTTTCGATTTGCGCCAGCAAACAATCTCGTAACGCGCACGCAAACCCTTAAGGCCGCCGTCCGACGTATAGATTGCGCATCTCCAGGTTGTCGGGGAGCCAGAGCCCGTAGTACGGGCAGCCTGCCCGTACTCAGCGCGGTCAGGCTGACCACGCTACGTCGTACCCCGCGAGATTTCGAGCCTCGAGCCGTCTCGGCCCGCGACCTGTTTCGTCTGCTTCGGGCCCACACGGCGGTGACCCTTCATTGCCTCCGGCTCACTTGTTCGATTGGTTTTTTTTATGCAGCCCCTTCGTCTCGGTATCGTCGGTCTCGGTCTGATGGGTCAGGGACACGCCGCCAGTTTGCTCGCGGGCAAAGTCGCACGCTGCGGTCTGACCGCCGTCTGCGATGTTGATCCCGTTCGGCTGAAAAAATTCCCGGAGCTTCAGGCGTTTGATTCTATCGAGGCGCTTTGCGCTGCCAAGGTGGTTGATGCAGTCCTAATCGCGACGCCGCACTACACGCACACCACGGCTGGGATCACGGCCCTTAACGCCGGGTTGCACGTGCTCGTCGAGAAGCCAATTTCTGTTCACCGCGCCGACGCCGAACGACTCTTGGCCGCGCATCGCGATCCACGGCAGGTGTTCGCCACAATGTTCAATCAGCGCACCGATCCTTATTTTCAAACGATTCGTCGGCTGGTTGCGAGCGGCGACCTCGGCGCCATCAGGCGGGTGAACTGGACGATCACCAACTGGTTCAGGCCCGACGCCTACTACGCGTCGAGCAACTGGCGCGCCACGTGGGCCGGGGAAGGCGGCGGCGTGCTCCTCAATCAAAGCCCGCATAACCTCGATCTCTTCCAGTGGATTTTCGGGCTTCCGCAACGCGTGACGGGATTCTGCGGTTTCGGGCGCTATCATCAAATCGAAGTCGAAGACGACGTCACCGCGTATTTCGAATATGATGACGGTTCTCACGCCACGTTCATCACCTCCACCGGCGAAGCGCCGGGAACGAACCGGCTCGAAATCGCCGCTGATAACGGTCGTCTCGTTTACGAAAACGACCGGTTGGTCTGGCTGCATAACGCCGTGCCGAATCCGCTACAAAGCCGGATAACGCCGGATTTTTTCGCCATCCCCGCTCACCGCGAGGAGATCATTCCGGTTCAAGGTCACGGCGGGCAGCATGTCGAGGTGCTGCAAAATTTCGTCGACGCGATCCTCGATGGAAAACCGCTGATCGCGCCGGCGGCCGAAGGCCTGCATTCGGTCGAATTGGCGAATGCCATCCTCATGTCAGCGTGGACTCGAAGTACGATTCAGCTGCCGATCAACGGATCGGCCTATGAAGCGCTGCTGCGCGAGCGCGCGAGGCAGTGCTAGTGAGGCGCAGCCTCGAACCGTTTAGCCACGGATTTCGCGGTTGATCACAGCGCGGCGCAGCCGCAGCTGAAGGGATTTTGTGAACCCCGACGCCTTTGTGAAGGACCGACAGACATTTCCCGGCGGAATGTGCTACCAAAAGAAATACGCTTCGTCGTCTCGCAAGAAATTGCGGGAGGGCGGATCGAGGAGAACCCGCCAGACCACCGCGTAGCTCGACCACGGACCATCGACCTCGAGATCATAGAGAATCCGCGCCCGATAACTTGGTCGCCGGCTTTTGGTCTGCAGCTTTTTTTGGAAAAGCGCGTAACCAGCCGGCGTGGAAAAAAACAAAGCGCGCCGCTCGAACAGATCCGTTGGTCGGTTCTCGGGCGAAACTCCTCTCGAAAGGCGATGAAGTCCCATCACGTATTCATGCCGGGCAAGTTCCATCACCGCCCGCTCGCAAGCGCCGAAATAATTTTCAGCTGCAGCATGACCATAGGCGAACGCCCCAGGTCGCGACTCCCGAAAAGCCAGCACGGTGACGCCGTATCCGATCGGGCTGGGCAGCACGAGCGCGTTGATCCCCGGCCATTCGGTCGTGCGCACATCACCGTCGAGCAAACCTTCCCACCACGCGATCACACTCGCGCGTTCCACGGCTTCGAGCAACGCGCGTTTGCGGGCCTGACCGTGGAAAACGCCGGGGAATGCCGCCATGCCGTTCGACGATTCATCCACATCAAACCCGTACAGCTCGCGATCGGGCGCCTGCACCTTCGTGTGGAATGCCCAGCGCTCCATGGCTTCCGAGATCGCCATGTAACGCGCGACCATCGGCACGTCCGCGGTGCCTGTGCCGTCGGCATCACTATAGAGCGCGAATTTCCGGCGATTGGGCGTGAGGCCGTCGGCCAGCCACGCGTTGGCTTGAAACATTCGCCGGCCGTAAACCGCGAACTCGCGCACTGACACGCGTGCGATGGGTCCGCCATCGGCGGTGAGGATGTTGCGAAAACGAAAAGCAGCGAGATTGAGGGGCATGAGGAATGAGGTCGATGACGGAGTGGGACGAGGCAGGCGGCAGGGCACGGTCTCTCGTTTTGATGGCACAATCCATTACGTGGTAGGCCGCGAGCTTGCCCGCGTTTCAATCGCGCCAGCAAGCTGGCAGCCTACAAGATACGATTCCAAAACAAAAGAC
>DAITQE010000089.1:0-9502 GCA_036833235.1 Opitutus sp. | reverse complement strand
CGCTGCTCGCCACCGTCGCGCGCGCAAAACTCGGCGGTCGGGGGCCATGCTCCAACGGATACAGGTAAGCCGGCACCTGCTCCGGGTTCTCAACCTGCCGTCCCGGTTGCGCGGCCGCGGCAAAAATCAGCTCCAGTTTATCACCATCGGAGCCGACCGCCGAGGCCGCCGACAACTCGTGAGGAAAGCCGGCGCCGAAGTGTTCCTCAAACGCCGCGGCGCGCCCCTGGCAAAACGCGCGGTAGTTCTCGATCCCAGCCGTGACCGCATTGATCTGCGGAACGTAATTCCACACGCGACAAATGTGCTGGCCCTGCGTGGCCAAGAGTACGCGGCGGTAGAGCTCGCGACTGGTCGCAACCACGTTGTCAGCGAGCGATGCGCTGCCATATCCAACCAATAAACCGTTCACGCAATAGAGCGCCAGACCATCCGCCTCGCCCGCCGGAGACGCCCCACGAAACAATAAATCTTCCTGTTCGCCCGCGAGCCAGGACGCGCCGAGCAGGATTGTTCGCGTGGCCGTGCCCAATCCGGGCGCGCAGCGCGTGTAGCTGACGCGCAGCGGTCGTCGCAGTGTGGAAGCGGACGAAGCCGACATCAGAGCGAATCGTGGCCGGTCGTCGCCGGGCACACGAGCATCGCAGAACGGGCGATGATTTTAGCAGAAAACGGAGCCATGAACGGTGAGGACCCGAGGGAAATGCAGCGCCGGGCTGCAGCAAGCCTATTTGCCGAGATTGCCCTTGTCGGGCGTTAACCGCTTCGCCAAGAGAGGGCTCTGCCCGCATGTCGACCTTTGATCTTTCCGTCCGCTTTTTCCTTCAACTAGCTGTCGTTCTTCTCGCCTGTCGAGCGGTGTCAAAAATCGCGGGTTGGATCGGTCAGCCGCCCGTCGTGGGGGAAATGATCGCGGGCGTTCTGCTCGGTCCGTCACTCTTCGGTTGGTTATGGCCGGCGGGGCAGCAACTGCTTTTCCCGACGGCATCACGGCCGATTCTCTTCGCGGGGGCGCAGCTTGGACTCGCGCTGTATATGTTCACCGTGGGGTTGGACTTCCGGATGGATTTGATGCAGTCGCGGATGCGCAGCGCCATCACCGTTTCGTCGTCCGGGATTCTGGCGCCGTTTGGGCTCGGGTGTGTTTTGGCGTGGTTCTTATGGGAGCGCGGCGGTTTTTTTGTTGCAGGCGTGAGCGCGTCGCAAGCCGTGCCCTTCCTCGGCGCCGCGATGGCGATCACCGCGTTTCCCATGCTCGCGCGGATCATCTTCGAGCGTGGCCTCACCGGCACCACCGTCGGAGCCTTGTCGCTCGCCGCCGGTGCAATTGACGACGTTGCGGCGTGGGGCGTGCTGGCGTTGGTGCTCGCCAGCCTGGGCAACGACATCGGCATCGCAGCGCGCGCGATCGGCGGCGGGCTGCTGTTCGTTGGGTTCGTCTTCACCGCGGGGCGGCCGGTTCTGCGCCGGCTCGACCGGCTCGCCAATCGGAGTGTGGCTGGCGAGCGCAGCGCTTTGGGTTGGACGCTGTTTCTGCTGATGATTGCGGCGTGGTTCACCGATTACATTCGGCTCTACGCTGTTTTCGGTGCGTTCATCATGGGCCTGGCGGTGCCGCGCGGCGCGTTTGCGACCCGGCTGCAAACGCTGCTTGAACCGCTGACGACGGCGTTGCTGCTTCCATTGTTCTTCATCTACTCGGGTCTGAACACGCGGTTCGATTTGGTGAACGAACCGTCACTTTGGCTGATCGCTTTTGCGGTCCTTGCGGCAGCCGTCATCGGCAAGGCGGGCGCGTGCTACGCAGCGGCCCGCCTCTGCGGCGAAACGCACAAAGACGCCATGGGCATCGGTGCGCTCATGAATGCGCGCGGATTGATGGAACTTATCATTCTGAATATCGGACTCGAGCGCGGCATCATCACGCTAACACTGTTTTCAATTTTGGTGTTCATGGCGATGGCGACCACGCTGATGGCGACGCCGATGTTTAACTGGATTTTCGGCAGCAAGACGATTCTGCCCGCGCCGAGATCGATCGAGTAATAAAGACCTTGAACTCCAGCATGAAAAAATTCCTGGCGGTGGCGCTCGTCGTTGCCATTGGCACTGCGGCGGTGTTGTTCCGCGGAACTACTCTGGCCGCGGATTTCGCTGCCTTGATGGAGCGATCGATCGCGTTGTGTCGAGAAGCGGGACCGTTCGCATTCTTTGGCGCGATGGCGCTGCTGCCGATTGTCGGCTTCCCTCTTGCCCCTTTCACCGTCGCCGCTGGCCCGGCGTTCGGACCGACGATGGGCGTCCCTGCCGTGGTGCTCTGCGCAGTCGCGGCGGTGACGATCAACGTCGCACTTTCCTATTGGATTGCCGCCCGTCTGCTCCGGCCAGTCGCGCTGCGGCTGGTGGCCTGGTTAGGATATCGCCTGCCCGCGATGGAGGGACAATCCGCGTGGCTTGCCACGCTCTTGATCCGGATCGTCCCCGGTCCGCCCTTTTTTTTGCAAAGCTACCTGCTCGGCCTGGCACAGGTACCTTTCAGCATTTATATCTGTGTTTCGACGCTCGTCCCGCTCGGTTATATCACGAGCATCATAGTGTTTGGCGATGCATTGATGCAGGGAAATCGCACGGCCGCGATTGCCGCCGTGGTGTTGATGCTGCTGATCGGCGCCGTGATCCACCAACTCCGCCGACGGTTGACGAAACCAGCGGCTGTGGCGTCCGTGCAGGAAGGTGAGATTGAAGGTGAGATTGAAAGTGAGAGTTGGAGTGAAAAAACGATGTGACCGCGATGGCTGTGAGCTCGGCTGGTTCGGCGGGAGCGCGGGCGTCACGTCGGCGGGACGCCCATGCTCCCAATTGCCTGCAAGCAATCCTCCGTTTTCAAGCGTGCGATCGATTCGTGCATTCGTAAGTTCCGCCCTTGCTATCCTGGTAAAGCGCTGCCGATGGACAAAACCAGCGGGCGGCACATGTTGGCCGTCGTGAACTCATCCGCAGAACGGTCGATATTCATCCACAAAAATGCCTCCCCGCCAGCGACCATCGACTGGGGGCGCACGCGCTACGCCGACGCGTGGCGGCGCCAAGATGAACTCGTGGCCCAACGCATCAGCGGCGAGATTGGCGACACGCTCGTGTTCACTGAACACGAACCCGTATTCACCACCGGCTTACGCGCGGGGGCCGAGACGCACCTCGTTTGGGGTGCGGAAGACCTGGTCCGCGAAGGCGTCGAGGTGGTGAAGTCGAATCGTGGCGGAGATATCACGTATCATGGCCCCGGGCAAATTGTCGGCTACCCCATCGTTTCGCTCACGCCGCGCAAAGACCTTCATGCTTATCTGCGGCTTCTGGAGCAGGTCTTGATCAACAGTGTTGGCTCACTCGGCCTGGTCGCGTCACGGCGCGAGGGAAAAACCGGAACCTGGATTGGCCCGCGCAAAATTGCGGCGATCGGCGTCGCGGTGAAACGCTGGGTCGCATACCACGGCTTCGCGTTGAACGTGAATGCGAATCTCGCGCATTTCAACGGGATCATCCCGTGCGGTATCAGCGCAGCCGACGGCGGCGTCACGTCGTTGCAAGCGGAGTTTGGCGGCCAAGTTGATTTGGCTGAAGTCAAAGCTGTGCTCGCGCGCGAATTCTGGCAGCTGTGGCGGGAGTTTGTGTCTCGATCGGAGCCGTCTCTTTAGTTAAACCATCGTGACGCGGTCACTTCGCGGTGCTTGGCCAGAGCCAAAAATGGACGCCCTGCAATTTCCAGCCAGCATTCTTCGCCGCAGCCTGCGTTTTGTCATTGATCAGCCAAATACGCTTTTCGCCTTTTCGGTATTGGTAAACAGGAACCCGGCCAGGTCCATCCGCCGCCGCAACAAAGCCAACGCTGCCTTCGTCAACGTAGCCTGCTTTTACCCATATCGGTATTTGAGCGATATCTGTCTCGAGCACGCGGTCCGCTCCCTGCGGAGTCGCGCGCCACAAGCGATGGAGCGCACCCGCTCCCTGCTGTCCCCCAGTCAGCAAACTTCCGCTGCCATCAACTTTCCAGCCAACTTCGGTCAGCTTGTCTCGTTCAGCTGTATCCGTGGTAACAATGGATTCCTGCGAAGGAAGGTTGACCAGTAACCACGCCGGCCGGGCATCCGCCAACAGCGCGCCGGGCAGCAACGTGGCAAGAAGCAGCGCCAGATTGAAAACTCGAAGACATGGACCGCGGGACGGTATTTTCATAGAATTCCGAGGGACAGGTATGATGCGATTTTGTGCCGACCGCATAAGCAGGGTCGTCTGGCAGGGCGTCCCACCCATGTTCGGCGGTCGTCCAGAACTGACGCGTGCGCCCCCGCCGGAGGCGCATCTCCCGATTGACGCTGGCTTGTGTCGGTGGCGCGCTTGTCGCGTTCTGCTGGCCAGCAGAATGCCGCGGCGAGCGCGCCTCCTACGTAACCGCCCCAGCCGGTCCGCGCTGAAAACCCGCTTGTTATTCGTGCTCATTCGTGTCCATTCGTGGTTTAAATTCTGGCAATGGACACCACGCGCAAACCTTCCTGGCTTCGAGCCAAACTGCCCAGCGGCCCCGGCTTTCGCGCCACGCGCGAGCTGGTGGACAATAATCACCTCCACACGGTCTGCCAAAGCGCGCAGTGCCCGAATCTGGGTGAGTGCTGGTCGCGAGGCACTGCGACAGTTATGATTTTGGGCAACATCTGCACGCGGTCGTGCAATTTCTGTGCGATCGCCACCGGTCGGCCTACCGAGCTCGACCTGGGCGAACCCGCCCGCGTCGCGGATGCCGTGGCAAAAATGAATCTTCGCCATTGCGTGATCACCAGCGTCGCTCGCGACGAGCTCGCTGACGGCGGCGCGAGCGTCTGGGCCGCGACGATTCGCGCCGTGCGTCACCGCAATCCTCGGACGGCAATCGAAGTGTTGGTCCCGGATTTCAAGGGCAATCTAGCGCACGTCGATCTCGTGCTCGATGCCAGGCCCGACATTTTTAATCACAACGTCGAAACCGTGGAGCGACTGCAAAAGCCGGTGCGCGTACAGGCGCGTTACGATCGGTCGCGCAGCGTGGTGCGTCATGCGAAAAGCCGCGGCTTCACCACAAAGACCGGTATCATGCTTGGCCTTGGCGAAACCCGCGAAGAGATCGAGCAAACGTTGCGCGACATCGCGTCCGATAAAACCGACATCGTTACGATTGGCCAATATTTGCAGCCGACGTCGAAACACCTACCCGTCGCCCGCTGGGCGCCGCCGGAAGAATTCGTTCACTGGAAAAATTTCGGGCTGTCGCTCGGCCTCGGTGTGGTCGAAAGCGGCGCCCTCGTCCGCTCAAGCTATCACGCCGACGAGCAGTCGCTGAAGTTCACCGGAGCAGACCACCTGAACACCGAAAACGCGCTCGCGAGCGCGTAGCCGAGAAACGATTTGGGTTCAGCGAACGTAGCCGCGAGCGTAAGCGAGTGGAGGCACGTGACGTCTATCCGGACGATCACAATGTCGTACAGCCTGATGTGCTCTTCGTATCCAAGGAACGGTTCGGAATTCTCGCGGACGATGGCCTACACGGCGCGCCCGACCTCGCCATCGAAGTCATGCAAACACATCATTTGGATGAAATTTGCCGGTCATGAGGTCTCCGGACGATTAGGCTACCGCGGCTGACGCGCCATTTTCCATTCTCAATCTGCATCGTACACCTCCACCAAAACAATGCCTGACGCGCTGCTTTTCCCGCTGGCGATGAAACTATAAACGCCGGGCTGGAGCGTGTAGAGCAACGCGGAGGATTTCGTGTCCGCCGCATCGAGCGGCATCGCGCCGATGCGCGCCCCGGTCGTCACGATCGACGGCGCATTCGCGTTATCGCCCCAGTCGTCGTTGGTCGCGATCACAACGTTGCCGTGGCTCGCGTCGTGGAGTTCGATCACGGGATCGGTCAGCACTTCGCTCATGTCGATACCCCGCTTCGTGAGCGTCGGTCCGACTGCGCGAAGCAAAACGTGTTTGGGCGCATTACCAGTGATGACGAATCCGCCGATCGTCACGCCATTGCCCGTCGTCGAGTACGCTCTCGTGGCGATATTCACGAAGTTCGAACCAGGGCCAGCGGAGTCGGCGTCGTAAACCTCGAGCAACACGATGCCAGAAGTAGACGCCTTGCCGTTGACGACAAAACTATAAACACCCGGCGCGAGCGCGAGGAGCAACGCCGAGGATTTGGTGTCGCTGCCAAGCAGTGCGTTCGCTCCGATCGTCGCAGCGGTGGAGGTGATCTCAGCGGCGTTCGCGTTGTCACCCCAATCGTCGTTTGTCGCGATCACCGAGTTGCCGTGAGAGGCGTCATGCACTTCGATCGTCGGATCCAGCAGCACCTCTGATCCACCGATGCCCTGCGCTGTGAGCGACGGCCCGACCGCGCGCACCAGCACGCGTTTCGAGGCGCTCCCCGAGATCACGAAGCCACCGATGGTCACGCGGTTGCTCCCGCCGCAAAAAGCGCGCGTCGCTATATTTACAAGGCGGACGTTGCCAATATTCAGCATTGCAGCGGCGCTTATCACCGTACCAATCGAATTGGACACTGTGACCGTGTAGCTGCCGGCTGCCTCCACCTGAACCCCGGACAGCGTCAGCGTATCAGCGTTCTGGTCACCGAGAATCACTCCGTCCTTGCGCCACTGATAGATAAATGGATCGGAACCGGAAACGGCGATGGCAAAGGTGACAGAAGCCCCAGGGGGCACGGTCCTGCTTTCGGGTTGCGTCGTGATGACCGGAATGCCGGGGAGCGCCAGACCGACTATTGCCGGTGCCGTCGTTATATTCCCAGCGCCGTTGCTGATCGTCACCGCATACTCACCGGAGTTCATGGCGCCAACGTTCGAGACGGTCAAAGTTGGCTGCGTCTGACCGGCCAGAAATTTTCCATTAAAGATCCATTGGTAGGTAAAGGGCCCGGTCCCGCCCGCAGCCACGCTTAGTGTCACGCTATCGCCGGGTCCCGCGCTCTGGCTCTGCGGTGCCGCTGTGACTGAGGGGCGTGCGGAAGCATTATTGAGATTAAGATGATTCAAAGCGTCGGCAAAGGCCCGCAAGTTCACCGGACCAAACGGTTGTCCCAGATTGCGCATTTTCGAATTATAGGTCGGGCGGTAAAAACCTACGGCGCGAAAATAGGCCCCTTCCCAAAGTCCCACGTAGTTCGGATCGCTGCTCGATGAGATCGTCGGCACCGGCGTGGAATCGAGCAAAAACGCCTGCCATGGAATCGATCCACGGTCCGTCTTCTGCGTGGCGTTGATCGATTCCTGCGGTGAATAAAAGGGCGCGCTGGCTTCGTCGACGTATTCGTCGGCGAGATGCGCGAACGAGTGGCCTGTCTCATGCAGGAGCACTTCGTCCGAATACGGGCTGAGCGATCCCACTGCGGGAAAGCCGCCGGCCCCTCCATAGACGGTCGTGTTCACCAGCAGCAGCACGATATCATACTCGGGCACGGTCGCGAGCAGCACGCTGAGCACACGGCTGTTGCCGGCTGCCGTGGTGACATACAACAGCCGGTCGTTAATCGATCCTGGAAAGCCCGTGTCGTAATAGGTGTCCCGCGCAATGCCCTGCGCCGGGATGTCAGTGCCCGACTCGTTGCTCGCGGTAAATACGGCATAGCCGTTGATCATCGTCTTGAACGGCGCGAACGCCTCGTTTTTCGTAAACAAGTCGATCTTCTGCTGCGCGTCCGCGAAAAACTTCTCCTGTTCTGATGCCACATAGCCGTCGCCGAGCACCACAAGGTTAACACGATTCGCGCTCGGACCCGCATTTTGCAGCAGGCGCAACACGGGGGTTTGCGCAAGGATGGCGCCGCCCGACGCGATCACGGCACCCAGCAGGAGCAGCCATTTAAAAATTCGATCACCCAAAGGGCTTGCGCACATAAGAATCAGGGGCCGTTACGAAGCGAAAAATCGCCGAGGATCTCCCGATCCGCGCCGTTTGAAGACGCCGCTGGCGACCGCGGTTCTTTTTCACGGAAAAAAACAATGCGAGCCGCGTCGACTTCGCCGGGCAGCCGCACAGCGAAAGCGCCCTCGGCGCTGGAGATCACTTTAGTCGCAATTCTCCCGTCGTCACCGGCGGCCGGATATTCAAGCCGGCGGCGGGTAGGATCCGGCTCCGAGCCCGCCAGCGTCATCCGACCGCCACGGTCGAACACCTCAAAGCGAACAAATCCAAAGCCCGTCTGCACGACACGGGGTTTCGCTCGGCCCGACGCGCCCGTTGCGCCGACCCATCGCAAGCCGTCCCTCGTGATCACAAAGTCGAGAAACACCATTCGGCCAGGAACTGCATTTTCGGCCACCGTCTGACGCATTCTCTCCGGCGACGGCGGCGCTAGCAATGCCGGTGACAGAGTGGGTCGCAAGATGCCATGACTTGCCGACACGTTGGGGGGTGATTTGATCGCAGCAGAGCCGCTCTTCGACTCCAACTCGTCCGCATTATCGATCACCGCGGAATGCCGGCGTATATTCCACCAGAAGAATCCTACCGCAAAAGCCAGGAGAACTACAATTGCGAGTCGAAGCCAGGAGAAGCGCATTACAGATGGGAGACCACAGTGGACAAGGGGTTTTCCCGCATGTCGTCAATCCGCGTCACGCACCGAAACTGGGAAGCGGCGTACGAAACTCGGCCATTACTGACGCCCTCCGCGGCGCTCTAAAAATTACGGGGGGACTGACATATAGACGTGATTCACGCTCGGGCGACGGGACCAGCCGCGCCACGCCAGCGTGCCGCAGAGGCCGAATCCCACGGCGTTCGCCGTTCCGTGCAATGCGCGCATCAAGGACAGATCAAGCCATGGCAACAGCAGCACAAATGCACGCAATGCATAGAGCCCGGCGAGAAGCATTCCAAAAAATAACGACGTGCCGGCGATCAGGAAGAGCCCGCGCTCAATCGCAGAGCCATTCGACTGGACGGCCAGTCGCAGATGCAAAACCGCCACCGCGGCCCCAGCAAGTGCGAGGCCGCAACCTGCCGCACATTCAATTGCGGGACCACAGCCGAGCTGCGTCGTCGTGATGCCCACCGCTACCGCCGGCACACCGAGTACAACGCCGACGGCCGCTCTGGCAGCGAATCGGGAATCTGGAAATGATCGCACCGTCAATCCGGCGAAGAGCGGCAGCAACAAACCGGCAAAATGAAAGTGCACCGCCGTTAGCTCCACGATCGCTGGAGAAAAATGCAGCGGCTGAAACCCCGCGCGGTCGGCAAAGACCCACGCACCACCAATGCCCATGAAGATCATCGCAATATCACCGCACAATTTATCAAGCGACCGCTGTGCGCCTTCCCGCGTGGCCCGCAGACACCCCGTAACCGCCACAATGCCGCAGACGCCCACCCAGGGAAACGCCGCGAGCGCGGCCAGTCCGCCTACCGGCAATGCGCAGGAGCACGCCAGCAGGACGCTGGACGGAAG
>DAITQE010000088.1:0-9510 GCA_036833235.1 Opitutus sp. | reverse complement strand
CGGCAGATGCACCCATCCGTGTTCATCCGTGGTTAAAAAGGTCTGAGGCTTCGCCTCGCTGGGCTAATATGCTGAGAAGTGACGAGCTATCGGCTCGTCGCCGCAGTCATCACTGGAGTTTCAACGGCAGGCCAAGGACACGAGCATTGATTTCATTCAACACACTGCTCGTCTGCTGGGCAGTAACATCGTCACCGGTCGAGAGCTTTTTGGTGGGCAGGAAATTATTCACCACTGCGCAATAATCGCTGTTCACCATGATGCCGAGGATTTCGCCCGTCTTGCTGAGAACCAAATCTCCCCGCGACGGCGCAAAATCGCCGAAAAGGCGTTTAAAGAATCGATTATCCACGCGAACGTACCCCGGCTGCGAGGAATCGAGTTTGAAGCCGACCTCGCCATAGCCTTTGCCGCCACCATTCACGAGCACGGCCTCGGGAAATTTGAAAGGCTCGAGCGCGGTCGGATAAATCTTTACGCCCAAGGCCGAGGCCTGCTCGGCATCGACTGGAATGACGACCACCCGCGGGTCCACTGACAGAAACTGGATCTCGTTTGCCCGACTATGATAGCTCGGTGGCCGGGCGAATTCGACGTTGATTTTTTCCCAGGTGTAATTGTTTTCCGTTCGGGGGAACGGTGTATCCGAAAGATGGAGCAGGGCGTAAATCTTTTCGCCATCCGTCACCAGGATGGTCGCCGCCGAGCTTTGGCGCGTCGCCGGACCGAACAGGCCGGCTCGCACCGCGGTGAAGTTCGTGGTGACCCGATTGTTCAGGAAATCGTTAAACAACACGTTGGCGTTGATCGGGCGATTCTCGCGAATTTCTTTCGTGAGCGCGCCCGACTTTTCCGCCAGCTGTCCCACGCCGGTCGCCAGCTGCGTGGTCGTTTCCTGCACTTTCAGTCGTTCTTCACGTTCGGCGGCGACCTGACCCTTCAACGTCTCTGCGGTATCGCGCAGCATCTTTTTCTCCTGCTCGGCAACTTTCACGGCGACGTTCAGACCCTCGATTTGCTGACGCGCCTGCGCCTGAGATTTCTCGTACGCGGCGAGCGTTTTTTTCTGGCGATCCGCCTCGGCGCGACGTTCCTCGAGTTCGCGCTGGAGACGCGCGAGCTCCTCGCGCGTTATCGAGGCGTCCTGCGTGGCTGCGGCGACCTTGGCATTGAGCTCGGCGGCCGTGCGCTGCGTCTCCGTCAGGCTGGCGGAGAGCTTGCTGCGATCAGCTTCGAGCTTGGCGAGATTTTGTTCGCGAGCGGTCAGGGACGATTCGGTGGTGGCTAATTTTTGCGCGAGCTGTTCACGCGCGGCGCGTTCGTCCTCGAGCGAAAGCTTCATCGTCTCAGCCAAGTCACGATCCTTCGTGACGGCGTTGGCGGACATCTCTGGAACGGGTGGCTGCTTGGCGCGGGCGGGCTCCGCCTTTTCCCAGCGCGTCAACGCCAACAGGTTGAGCAGGAGAAAGTCGCAGAGAATCAGCAGCAGGGTCTTATTCATGAGACAACACGGGCGACGCCGGTATTGCTGCTGGGGGAAGCGGCCGTCGGGAACGTCGGTGCAACATTCTGGGTGTCGAGGATCAGCTGGCGCTTGTAAGGCCGCACGCTGCGAATCTTCACCAGCGCGACACAAGTGATGCCGAACAGATTCGATGAATACGCGGCGAGGAGATTTGGTTGAATGATGCCGAGCACCTGGAGAACCAGCGCAGTCGCCGTGCCGCCGATGCCCACATAAAGGCCGCCGTCGAAGAGATTTTCTTCGTTCTCCATGAGCCGCAGTTTTACCAGCGGAGAAACGGTGGATCGCGCGATCTCGCGGATTTTCAGGAGGCAGGTGAAATACATGGCGACTTGAAGCACGGCGAAAAAGCCGATCGAGAGCAGCGTTGAGGAGTCCATGGTGTGAATCGTTTTTTCTGTGGATTGGGCAGGGTTGGTTGAAGTGGTGACGAGCGCCGGCAGCACCAAGCGGACACGATATTCGGATGGCGGGGCTGCTTTGAGAAGAAAGGGTTCAGTCGTAACGATAAACAACCCGGCGAAGAGGAGGGCAAGGGCTCCGCTCTTCATGTGCGGCACGCCGAGGCCCGGAGTCGTTCCTGGCGTAACGATCCAAAGATCAAGGCCGCGCAGCACGAGAAACGCTCCTAGAACATATCCGAAATACTTCAGCACCAGCATCAATTGCGGATGAAGCATTACCAGCGAAGCAGCTGTGCCGAGTCCCAGACTCACCGCGTGATTCACCGGAACTTGGCGAAGGAGCAACTGGCTCACCGCTCCCTGCCCGTATGATAATGCCAGCCGCAGATCATCGAGCCCCTTCTTCCCGTATTGAATCAGATAGGTCGCAACGCGATCAGCCGAACCTGAGAACAGCGCCGCAACGTAGATGAGCGGTAGTTGATCGGGTGTGACACGCGCCATGTGCGCATATTCGCTCACGGTCTTGGTGTCGTTCGTCCGTCGCAAGAGTTCCGCCAGCTGCGCCCAATCGAGTCTCCGCCCAAGCGAAAGCACATCGAGGAAAAAACCCTCGAGGTCGCCGAGATTTTGATTGGCAATCGCGCCGTCAGCGAGCCTGCGAACCTCACGCTGTAATGCCGGCGAGAGATGTTCACCCTGGTACAGCAAGGCGGTCAGCAAGATCACGGCATCGAGCGGTTGACCGCCCGGCCGCGAGACGGGCACGAAGCGACCCGTCGCCGTCAAATCGCGCGTGCGCAGCAGCGATTGCACGCCTAGCGATCGTGAATTTGCCAGATAAGCGCGCAGTGATGAACGCGCTTTTCCCGGGACAAAGAAGCTCAGTACGGGAGTGCTTTCCGTGCGACCCTTGCTTTCGCGCAGATTGAAAATCGGGTCGAGAAAGGGATCCCAGCCGCCCCACGCAACCATCTCAGGCTGATGCGACGAGAGGTCCTTCAATGCCGTTTCCAGCCCTGCCGTTTCCGGATCGTTCACCGCACGCGCGGCATCCAGCACGAGGGCCGCCGGCCCAATTTTTTCTGAATCCACCAGCTGCCGGCCAAAGTGCGATAATGAAGGCGTGTCCCTGCCGGCTTCGCGCAGTAACGCAGGGCTGACGGACTTCAGGTTGACCGGCACCGACCAGGCAGCGATAGCGAGCGCTACACCGGCGAGGACAAGCAGCGGTGCACCCATTGGCCTTTTGTCGGAAGCAGTTGAGGCGCTCATGGATGTTAGTATTGGTTTGCGAGCGCCTAAAGGCAAACTCACGCTCCGCCTAACGACCGATGTCCCTGCAAATTGTTCATTATAACCACCCAATTTTGAGACGTAAGGGTGACACGCTCACTGTCTTCGATGACAGGCTCGTACAACTCGCCAATGACATGGTAGCGACCATGCACACCGCTGGCGGTATCGGACTTGCGGCACAGCAGGTCGGCCGTGCCCTGCAGGTTTGCGTCATCGATTTGCGGCGTGCAGAAGTTGATTTCACGTGGGAGCTCGATGGCGTGAAACTGCCCTTGGATCTGTGGATGCCGATGACAATCGTGAATCCCGAAGTTCGCGCCATCCGCGGCACCGACGAGTACATTGACGAGGAAGGGTGTCTCTCGTTTCCCAAGATCCGCGGCGATGTTTCGCGGCCTGACGAAATCAAAGTTGCGTTTCAAGATCTTCATGGCGTTCCACGCGTTTTGCGTTGCGACGGCATGCTCGCACGCTGCATTCAACACGAAGCGGATCATCTCAACGGTATCCTGTTCATCGATCGGATGGAGAAGAAGGTGCGCGCAAAAATCGACGACGACATCAAAGCGCTCGCCAAAGCGCTCGCCAAGGCGACGCGCGATGCCGCCAAGAACCCAAGCTGAACGGTTCGGACTCTGCTGAGACTTTCATGACCCAGAAATCAGACGGGATGAACTATGCCCCACAAGGGCAGCCACGACCAGTCGTAAAGCCGGACGAATTTAATTTCGCAGCCGCGTATCTGGAACATGGTCACATTTATGGCCAGTGCAGCGGCCTGCTCGAGGCGGGCGCTACGCTCACGTGGGTGTACGATCCCGATCCGAAGAAAGTGGCCGATTTTCTGGCGAAACATCCCCAGGCAAAAGCAGCGCGCTCCTTTGACGAGATCCTCGCGGATCCTACCGTTCATCTCGTCGCGGCCGCGGCCGTGCCAAGTGAACGCGGCGCGATTGGCGGCCGCGCAATGGCAGCGGGGAAAGATTACTTCACCGACAAAACGCCATTCACCACGCTCGATCAACTGGCCGAAGCTCGCTCCGTAGCGGCCAAAACCGGCCGAAAATACATGGTTTACTATAGCGAACGAATCCATGTGGAGGCGGCGATGCATGCAGGAGATTTAGTGCACAACGGTGCGATCGGACGCGTGGTCCAAGTAATCGGTCTCGGACCTCACCGCCTCAACAAACCTTCGAGGCCAGCGTGGTTCTTCGAGCGAGCGCGTTATGGCGGCATTCTTTGCGACATCGGCAGCCATCAATTCGAGCAATTCCTTCACTACAGCGGCGCAAGCACCGCGACGGTGACGCAGGCCGCCGTAGGAAATTTCGCCAACCCGGACAAACCAGAGTTCGAAGATTTCGGCGAAGCATCTCTGCTGGGCGACAATGGCACATCCAACTATGTCCGCGTCGATTGGTTCACACCCAACGGGCTCAGCACCTGGGGAGACGGCCGCACCGTCATTCTTGGCACGAAAGGTTACATCGAACTTCGGAAGTACGTGGACGTCGCGCGAGACCGCGCAGGCGACAACGTCTATCTCGTCGACGATCACGGTGAACATCACGTCAATGTTGCGGGCAAAGTTGGCTTCCGGTTCTTCGGCGAATTGATCCTCGATTGTTTGAACCGCACGGAGCACGCGATGACCCAAGCGCATGCCTTCAAAGCGGCCGAATTGTGTCTGCAGGCGCAAGCCGCCGCACGGCGGATCACTCCCTGACCATGAGCATCGCAACTCGCACCGGTGATGATGGCACAACCAGCTTCCTGTACGGCCAGCGCGTCCTGAAGGATCATTCGCAAATTGAGGCCGTCGGCGCGTTTGACGAGTTGAATGCGGCGATCGGTTTTGCGAAATCCGTCAACAGCGACGCTGCTCGACAATCCGAATTGGAGGCAATTCAGCAAAATCTCATTTCGTTGATGGGAGAGCTCGCTTGCGCCGAGTCCGATGCCGAACGGTACGCGACGTCGAAATTCCCCAAGTTGGGTGAACCCGATCTGGCTCGGATTGATGCGGCGGTCGCTGCGCTCGAGGCGATGAATCTCCGCTTCGACGGCTGGGCCACGCCTGGCGCCAATTTGCCGGCAGCCGCGTTGGACCTGGCACGCACGGCTGCGCGTCGCGCCGAGCGCCGGCTGGTTTCTCTTCCTGCGCATGGACGTTCGGTTCGTCCCGTGGTTGGCCGCTTCGTGAATCGCGTCGCGGACTTGCTTTGGCTGATGGCGCGCGAAGCGGAAAAACCAGTTCAGCGCCCAGACGACGGAATTTAATCCGACTCATGTCGTCGGCTTCAGAAATCATTGCAGATTTAGGAGCATGCTTGTCAGCCGGCGATTTCCCCGGCATATCGACCATATGATTCTCCCCGCTGTCTTGATTCTCCTCGCTGCCGGCTGGCGCATCGCCGCCGCATGGGAACCCTCTCTGGCCAACTTTGCTCCAGTCATGGCCCTGGCATTTTGCGGAGGCGTATATTTTCGCGATCGCCGGGTGTGGTTGGTGCCGTTTGCAGCGCTGCTGCTCTCGGATCTCTATCTCGATCACTATTACGCGACCCAGTTCAACTACGAGTGGACCTTTAGCGGCGCCGGCATTCGTGCGCTCTGTTTTGTCGTAGCAATCTTTCTCGGCTGGGTGGTCTCACGTCACAAGAGCTGGTGGAATTTGCTCTCGGGCACGCTCGGCGGCGCAGTGATATTCTATCTCGTGACGAACTCTCACGCGTGGTGGTACGACCTCGGTTACGCAAAAACGACGGCCGGTTGGTGGCAGGCGATGACGGTCGGCCATCCCGAATTTCCCCCGACCCTCCTCTTCTTTCGCAATTCTCTCGTGAGTGATTTGTTCTTCACCGCGATGTTTGCGGTGGTGATGGAATATCAGGCGCTCCGCCAATCCGCGCCGAGCCTTCTTCCCTCGCGCCTTCGGGCCTGAGGTCAGGTCGGACCGATTGTGATATGGCCGTGTAGCCGGGCTCGCTGGGCCCGGTTATTACTTAACTACAGCAGGTCGGCCGCGAGCTCCGCCAATCGCGAGCGCTCGCCTTTCATCAATTTCACGTGAGCAGCAATCGACTGGCCCTTCATTCGATTGTGGCAATACACCAGACCGTTGCTGCGTGAATCGACATAGGGATTATCGATCTGCGCGGGATCTCCGATCAGAACGATCTTCGAGCCTTCAGAGATCCGGGTGATCACAGTTTTTGCCTCGTGTGGCGTGAGCTGCTGCGCCTCGTCGAGAATGAAAAAACGTCTCGCGATCGAACGTCCGCGGATGAAAGCCAGCGCTTCGATCTCAACCAAACCGCTCCGCAGCAGTCGCTCGTAAGGTTTGGCTGGTGCCGGGTTGCTGTGGCCGGAACCGTGGCTCGTATGGCTTGGCTGCGAGCCGTTCAACGCCGCCCCGAAACGATCTTCGTTTTTCTTGTGTTTCTTTGAAACCTTCTTCGCCGCAAACTGCGGTTCCTTCGGCGGCTTGGACGGGATGAGGACTTCGAGCGCGTCGTAATACGGCTGCAGCCAGGGCCTCATTTTCTCTTCGAGCGTGCCAGGCAAAAAACCGATGTCCTTGCCGAGGGCGATCACCGGCCGCGAAATCGAAACGCCATCATAACGTGATTGATCTTCGTGCGTCTGGTGCAGCGCGCCGGCAATTGACAGCAGCGTTTTGCCCGTGCCGGCCTTGCCGAAGCAGGTGAGAATGTGAATTCCATCATCGAGCAACGCATCGAGGAAAAATTGCTGCTCTAAATTCCGCGCCCGGATCGGCACGCCGCCGGGAGCTTTGACGTACTCCGGAAGCTTTAGTCGCCGCACGCAGCCTTCGCCGTAGTAGCGCGCCGGCATCGTCTTTCCTTCGTCTGACCGGAGCAGCAAGTACTCATTCAGGTAGAGCGGCTTCGCGACTTCGTCCGGCACGACGAACTCGCCTTCAGAACAGAAGCGCTGCAGCTCGTAAATATTCAGCGGAATCTCGCGATAACTCGCCTCGTCAACCGGCTCCGGCACCTTGTCGTTCAGGTAATCTTCCGATTCGAGACCGACAGCGCGCGCCTTCAACTGCACATTTACGTCCTTGGTAACTAAAATTGTGGGCGGTGGATATTGTTCCTGCACGAACAAAGCCGCTGCGATGATTCGGTTATCCTTCTTCGACAAATCCGGCAGAATTGCCCGAAGACGCTGCATCGCCGGAGAGGTGCGGCCTCCCTCGAGAAGGTAAGGATTGATGATGATCGAGAGCGTTCCGCCATTGGGCAGCTCGACTCCTTCGTGCATGGCGCGCGAATCCGGAAGCAGTTCCTGCAGGATACGGTGCACGCGACGGGCATTCCTCCCGCGCTCCGTGGACTGTTCCGCTTTGATCGCGTCGAGTTCCTCGAGCACCTCCACGGGAATGGCCAGGTTGTTATCTTCGAACTTGTAGATCGATTGCGGATCGTGAAGCAGGACGTTCGTATCGAGCACGAACGTCTTGATCTTAGCCGCAATCTTGATCCGCGAATTTGGGGCTGTCGCCCCGCGCAGGTGTTCCATCGTGTGGATATCTTGTGAGTAACTGTGCATGAACCCTGACGGCTGTCCATGATAGAGTTGGTGGACGCCTGATTGTTTCACCTCATCGGCACAATTAAAGGCGAGTGGACGCCGGAAAAAAAAGAAGCGGGCCGCCTACCCCTAGGCGGCCCGCAGTTGCTTTCTTATTTACCCCAATTCCCGCTAAGCGGGACAAGTAGCAATAGGCATTCGGACGCCCGGCCTCGCGGAAGGTTCCGAAGAAATGCGCCCCAGCTCACATCGAACTGTGACTCTCCGATTTCTTTTTCGACGGGCACCATAGACGAATCAAATACTCCGCCAAATTCTTCATACTCGTTCGCCGCAGACCTTCCCGTTGCGCCACCTCTCGAAACGGAGATGCGACTGCGCTCCGCTCCACTAAATAACGCCACAATTCGTTCTCCAAAGTCGTCGCCGCAGCGTATCCATCGGTAAATCCCGCACAAGTAATTCGAACCTTCTCCGACCAGTATTGTCTCTCTTCCGGGTGGCTTTGAACGTAGTCGAAAACCATTTGCTCTCTCTGGTTCAAACTCATCGTGGCAACCTGCTAAATCGTGGGTAAAAAACAACTGGAAACCCCGCGTAAGCGTCATTGCATTTTCACCATCAACTACTAACATCGGCCTCGAACACCCCTCCTCACATGTGGCATAAACTTCAAGAGCAGTTCCCTGCGATTCTTCTCACTGCGTTAATCATCACTGGCGCGGCTTTTTGGCTCCATCACAAAACCGTCGCCGACATGGCGGCCCGTGAACAAGCTGAACTCGCACCGCTAAGAGAGCAGAATGATGCGCTCAAAGCGGCCTCCGAGGAAAACCGGCAGCAGATCGAGGCCACGAACAAGCTCTTGCGCGATGCGATTGCACGTCGCGAAGCAGATATGTTTCGCAGCGACGAAGAAATCCAGAAGCTGAATGGTGAGCGGATGGATGCTCTAGCCGAAGCCATCGCGAAGAAAGTCCAGCCGTACAATCCTTTGCCGAAGAATGCGGAGGAAGCTGAGAAAATTCAAAACGATCAGGTCGACAAGGTATCGGCGCGTATGGCCGATCGCATCCAGCCGATCCTTTCCGAAATGTCGAAAGACCAGAACCTCACGCGTGAATCCATTCAGCAGTATTCCCAGCGCATTTCCGATCAAGTCGGCAACGTCCTCACCGCCGAGCTGGCAAAAAACCAGCAGCTGAATAACAACTTGCAAGCAACGCAAGCCGTTGCCCAAGACTCGCTAAAACTCTCGCACGAAATCACCGCGCTGTACCTCAGCTCGTTCAAAGATCAGGGGTTGATCACGCGCTTGCTGACACTGCCGGCAAACGTCGTCAAAGACGCCGCCAGTCTTAGCATCGTCTCCAGCAGTGAACGAAAGAAGGTCGAAGAACAATTGGTAGCGAAGATGAACGACATCGATCACCGCCTCACCGAACTACAGGCGCAAGCCCCTCAGAAGTAGTTTGGGCACTCTCGCACGAGTTAAAACGCTCGTGCATCAACGAACGCCGCGCTCCCTCAACGGACGCGGCGTTCTGTTTTTTATGTTTTCGCCCGGTGTAGTTGGTCGCCGGGTTACGGTGCGCCTTCGAAATACAAGAGTCAGATAAAACGGATTTGGCAGCTTGAAATCTCGTTCGGATCCGCCGTCTAGAAAATCACACGCCTGATCACCCCAACGTAAGGTCGACTCGTTTTACTTCCTTCACC
>DAITQE010000087.1:0-9530 GCA_036833235.1 Opitutus sp. | reverse complement strand
GCGCCGGACAGGCCTTGGTCCAGGAGTGGACGCGTTTCATCCGCAACGCCGACAGTCCGCCGGTGATTTTCATCGCCGATTACGACATGCTGCTGGCTGAACATCTCGTGCAGGGTGTCGATGTGTGGATCAACACGCCGCGGCGTCCGTGGGAAGCCAGCGGCACGAGCGGCATGAAGGTGCTCGTCAACGGTGGCCTCAACTTATCCGAGTTGGACGGCTGGTGGGCGGAAGCCTACGCGCCGGAGGTCGGCTGGGCGCTGGGTGACGGCTTGGAGCATGACGACGATCCCGCTTGGGACGCGGCGGAAGCCGAAGCACTTTACGAGCGGCTCGAGCAGGAGGTGATCCCGGAATTTTATGCGCGCAATAATCACGGCATCCCAAACGCCTGGGTCGCGCGCCTGCGAGAAAGCATGGCGCGATTGACGCCGGCCTTTGCCGCCAGTCGCACCGTGACCGAATATACCGAGCAGCACTACCTGCCGGCGGCGGCGGCTTATCGGCGCCGCACGGCCGACAAGGGCGGTTTCGGCCGCGCGATCGTCGACTGGCGACGCGGGCTGGAAGGGCAATGGTCCCGACTGAACATCGGCCAAATGAAAATCCACCAAGCTGGTGAGGAGTATGCGATGGAGGTTGAAATCAATCTCGCCGACCTCGACGCGAACGCCGTAAGAATCGAGCTGTTCGCCAACGGTATCAAGCGCGGCGATTCCGTGCGTCAAAAGATGACGCGAGTTCGCGATTTGGCCGGCGCCTTGCACGGTGGCGTTTATGCGGCAACCGTTTCCGCGACCCGACCGGCGACCGACTACACGGTGCGGATCGTTCCGCATTTCGAGGGACTATCAGTGCCTTTGGAAGCGGGCCAAATTCTCTGGCAAAGATAAAATCAAGAACCCGATTCCACGATGAAAACGACCCGGTCGACGAAGAAGAAAACAATCCGCCAGCTCGGCATGATCGGCTCGGGCCGAATGGGAGGGAACATGGTGCGCCGCCTGCTCCGCGGCGGCCGCGGGTGCGTGGTCTTCGACCGTTCGCCGAAGGCCGTCTTTTGGCGCTCCGCTTCCAGTTCGGCGGCCACGTCGAGGAACCCATCCACTGAGACCGTGACTTGTTGAATCGAATCGCACACACGATGAACGCCCTCCGACCGACTGAACAACTCGAGCCCACGATCTTCGTTATCTTCGGTGGCGCCGGCGACCTCACCTGGCGCAAGCTGATCCCGGCGCTGTTCGACCTTTCGCAGGATCGCAGTCTGCCTGCGAAGTTTGCGATCATCGCCGTGGACCGGATCAAGCTTGGCGACCAGCCGCTGCGCCGTCGCTTGCACGACGGCGTCGACCAGTTTTCCCGGTTCGGCAAAGCGAAGGACGCAGCGTGGAATCTATTCGCGCCGCATGTTCGCTACCAGCAGGGCGATTTCAAGAAACCATCGACCTATGCGGCCTTGGCGAGCCAGTGCGCGAGACTGGAAAAGCAGTGGGGCGCAAAGGCGCATCGTATCTTTTACATGGCGACGCCGCCGTCGATGTTCGGCGAGATTCCGAAATGCCTCGGCCGGGCGGGGCTCGCTCGCGATCGGGAGTTCGCGCGGATCGTAATTGAGAAGCCGATCGGCTATGATCTGGAATCGGCGCGCGCTTTGAACGCCGTGCTCGCGGTCAGCTTCGAGGAATCGCAAATCTTCCGGATCGACCATTATCTCGGCAAGGAAACGGTGCAGAACATCCTGGCCTTTCGTTTTGCCAATCCGCTCTTCGAGCCGCTCTGGAATCGCCGCTACATCGACTACGTGACCATCACGGTCGCCGAGACGGTGGGCGTCGAACACCGCGGCGGTTACTACGATCATGCCGGTGCACTCCGTGACATGGTGCAGAATCACCTGATGCAGCTACTGTGTCTTGTGGCGATGGAACCAATGGTCTCCTTTGACGCGGACGAGATTCGAAACAAGAAAGTCGACGTGCTGCACGCGGCGCGGCCGATTCACCGCGACGAGGTTCCTCAATGTGCCGTGCGCGGCCAATATGGCGCCGGCACGAACGCGGGAAAAAAGGCGCCGAGTTATCGCGCGGAAGACGGCGTGGTACGTGATTCGCAGACAGAGACGTTTGTGGCGTTGAAGCTGTTCATCGACAACTGGCGCTGGCAGGACGTGCCGTTTTATCTGCGCCCCGGCAAGCGCCTGCCGCAGCAGGCCTCGGAAGTCTCGATCCAATTTCGCGCGACGCCGCATCGGTCGTTCCCACCCGAGGCGTCGCTTGGCTGGCAGCCGTCGCGACTTGTGCTTTCGATCCAGCCAGTCGAGGGCATCGTGCTGAGCTTTCAGGCGAAATACCCCGGACCCAAAATGCAACTGCGGCCCGTGGACATGCGGTTTGGTTACCGCGAGAGCTTCGATGCGCCTTCGCCCGATGCCTACGAAACGTTGCTGTGGGATATCATGAAGAAGGACGCCACGCTCTTCATGCGCGCCGATCAAGTGGAAGCGGCGTGGGAATTGCTCATGCCGGTGCTCGAAGCGTGGGGCACCACGCAGCCCAGCGATTTTCCCAACTACGACGCCGGCAGCTGGGGTCCGGAGAACACTCAGAGTCTGCTCGCGCCCGGCCACCGTTGGCCGACCCCGACCGAACTGACAACAAACCCCGAGAAGAAGAGGAAAATCCGGTGAAACAAAGTCCGCTGCAATCCCAGGAAATTCTGGTCGTCGACGTCGTTGGCCCCAGTGTCATTTTCTTCTTCCGGCCCCAGAGCGCAGCCGGCACCAAGGCACGTAGTTCACGAACCCCAGCGACACGGCTTTCAGACCGGGTGCGACGGCATTCCCTCGGATGATGCCAAAGTCGATTCGACCGTCTGTAATCTGTTGGACGATTTCATTCGTGCGCGAGGCTTTAACAACGCCTCACGCGAGGCCCACTTCCACCCGGAAATGGGTTTTTTGTGGGTCGCTTCCGGGAACGAGTGAGAACTCTTTTTTCCATATTCCTTAAGCGGCTTCATCGCTGAGCCCAGCCAATCAGCCCAACGTCCGCACAAAGTCCTGCGGCCGCACGCCCCCGTGGATGCTCCAATCAGGCCCTGTGTTTACAGATAACATAATATCGACAAAATCCACTTTCTCGGCATTTTAGATATTATGTTATCACTTAAGGCACCGACCGAATCAGCGCTAGAGCTGGCTCGACGCATCCGCACCCGTCGGTTGCGGCGCGGTTGGACTCAGACGGAGTTGGCCGATCGGGCAGGTTTAAAGCTGCCGACGTATGTGCTGTTCGAACGGACTGGCCGCATCGCCTTGGTCCGATTGCTCAAGGTGTTGGAGGTACTCGATCTTCTGGTGGAATTTGACCGCATCGGCCGTGGCGAAGACTTGGCCGGGATTAGCCTCGATGAACTGACGAAGCCGGAAAGAAAACGCGGTCGTCGCTCATGAGCCAAATCACCGTCGACTACTTGGGGCAACGAGTTGGCCTCCTTGCTGAGGCTCGCGGCGGAATATTTTTCGAATACGACCGAAGCTTTATCGCCTCAGGCCACGAACTCTCGCCGCTCCAACTTCCGCTCGGGCCCGGTATCCGAAGTCGTGACACGTCGCCCACCATGCGCCTGCCCGGACTTTTCGAAGACTCTCTTCCCGATCAATGGGGACGCAGATTGATGGTGGAGTGGTTTCGGCAACGGGGAACCCCCGAGCACGCCCTTACGCCCCTCATGATGCTCACCTACGTGGGTCGCCGAGCGATGGGCGCACTCGTCTACGCGCCCGGATTGGACGTGGCGGCACCTCCGGCTGAAATCAGCCTCGCGGCGATGCACGATGCCGCCCAGACAGTCGAAAACTCAGGACCCGTTGACTTAACCATCCTCGCACAAGTCGGATCTTCGGCAGGTGGCGCAAGGCCGAAAGCCTTGATCGGCCTACACCCGAGCAACGGACAAGCGGTCGCCAACTCCGTTGAACTACCAGCCGATTTCGAGGCGTGGCTGGTGAAATTTGATACGAGCGCGGACGCAACGCTGGGACCACTTGAGGAAGCGTATGCACGCATGGCCCGTGCCGCTGGAATCGAGTTTCCGGAAAGTCGGCTCTTGGAAACCCGTCATGCCACTCGCATCCAGCGACATTTTTCCGTGAAGCGTTTCGATCGCGAAGGCGATCGACGCATTCACCACCATACGCTGGCCGGCTTGTGTCACGTCGGCGGAGGTGATTTGGATTACGCGACTTTTCTTCGCGTCACGCGCCGAATTACCCGGGACGAACGCGAAGTGTGGCGCGCGTATCGCCGCGCCGTTTTCAACGTTTTCGCGAGTAATCGAGATGATCACGGTAAGAATCACGGTTTTCTTTACCGCGACAAGGAATGGAAACTCGGTCCCGCTTACGACCTGACGTTTAGCAGTCCGCAGCAACTTCCTGAGCGCGGGATGGCTATCCTAGGTGAAAGGCGCCAAGCCGGGCGTGGTCATCTATTGAAACTTGCCGATGGCGAAGCCCTCGATATGAAGCGAGCACTTGCAACGATCGACGAGGTGCGCGCCGCAGTGAACCGCTGGCGCGAATTTGCTGAGGCGGCTGGAGTGCCCGCACTCAAAGCTTCGGAAATTGGCTCAGTCCTCCAAAAAACGGTGCTGGCAGAATAACCGGCGCCTTCTCGCTTCGCTCAGCGCGGGCAATAGATCACGATGCAAACGTATCCGTGTTTCGTTTAACTGTGCCAGCGTGACCGGTTCTCGTTCCATCCCGGCGAATTCGTTCTCGAACGGCAGCGTCATGTCGACGTCACGTGAGAACAGGACTTCGTGGACCGGACGGTTGTGGCCGGCGAGGTAGGCGACGAAACTATCGACGATCCCCGGCGTGAGTCCGCCTTGCTGATACAACCCGTGCACGTCGTAAAAATCACGTGGATGCGGTCGATCCATGGCAGCCACAAGTTTGCTGCCGTAGAGTTCGGCGACGGCAAGTGTCGGCACGGATACAGCGATGGTGAATTGGTCTGCGGCGCTCTTGACAAGGTGGCGGGTCTCGACCGGCAGAAGGGTGCCACGGAAGACGTGGTTTATCTCGACCTTCACCTCGATCTTCCCGCGACGGGCAAACAACTTTGTCTCCTCAACGGTGCGACTCGGATTGACGTCGGCCACGATTCCGCGGCGATCGAGCCGCTGCCGGATAGATGTGAGTTCGCCGGCAATTTGGGCGAGCGCGGCGTCACGCGCGCCGGTGTGCGCGATAAGCACCACATCGAGATCGACGGAGAGTCGCGGCATGTCTCGCACGAACATGTTCAGCGCGGTGCCGCCCTTCAGCGCGAAACGGCCGGAGGCAAACACGTCCGGTGCGACCTCGAGCATCAGCCGAACGGTATCAACATACGCCTTTTCCATCAGGGCTTGAGCACGAGGGTTGTTCCGTCTGGCAGGCGGTTGGTCCATCGGCCTCTGCCCCGAGGGCCTGCTGCTGCTCTCGCGTCCGACGCCCAACTCAGGCGAAGCTCTTCGGCCCACTGCACGCACAAACGAACCACCTTCACACGCGGGCAGTGTTTCAACAAATTTCCGAGCACGTCCATTCGCGGAGACCGGACACTTTCCATGATGTTGCGAGCCTCTTCGACGCCCTGCCGCACACCGACATCACTGAGCAGTTCCAGAAGTGCGCGCTCGGGCTCGGACACGGGAGGGCCGCTCGGCGATTCCGGAAGAGGTCCAACCGCGTAGTCCGATGTGAGCTTTGTATCGAATAAGCGCCGCGCCACATAGGTGGCCGGGAAGCGCTCAGTGAACCAGCCGGGCAGTCGGGCGCTTTGCTCTCCCCATAGAAACAGGCGCTCGCGAGCGCCAACGTTGTGACGTACCCCTCGCAACGCTAATGCTGTCTTTCCACCGACGTGCAGGCCCGGGATTTGTGACCGTAGCAGAAGCAACGAGGGCTCCAGTTGGAGCGTGTCATTCGGGAACATGAAAACGCCTCTTCCCAAGCGCCTGAGCCATCCCGAACTTACATAGTGGGACGCCAAAGCCGACGAGACGCCGAGTTTACGCAGCGTTGCAGTGTCCAGAGGCGCGCGTCGCGGATGGCGTGCCAAGGCTTTGATTGGATCTGAAGAGCGAGATGAAGCCACGTTTGAACTTCGACGGTGATTCCAAGCAACCGGCTGCTTGGAAATGTTGCAATAGCTAAAATCAAGCTTGAACTATCGCGAATAAATCAAGCAGAGGAGAGGCCACCTTGCGACCAGTGCCGTTCCAGCACCATCCGGACGAGTTTGCGGGTAAGCTCGCCCATTCGTCGTTCCACACCTGGACACCAAGAGGGCGCCGAAAGTAGCCCGAGTCAGTTCAGCCCTTGGAGGCCGAAAGAACCGCTTGGGTGGGCCATGCCTTGGGTTAAAATCCTAATAGTGTAGAGGTCTGTGTAGAGCGACCCTCTTCAGATCGTCATCTTGCTTTTTATGATATGTTTACGTATCAATGGCGTCCCCACGGGGATTCGAACCCCGGTTCTCACCGTGAAAGGGTGGTGTCCTAACCGGGCTAGACGATGGGGACTAACCGCGGAGCCGGGCAAGCTACGGTGCCACCACCCTTGCGCAAGGCCAAATTTCCGCGATATCTCCGCGAAATTGGCTTCGCTCCTCGCCGATTTTCTCCGCAAATCCTCGGCGCATGACCTTTTCCGAAATCGAGTCCGCTCTCCCCTCACAGGCAGTCACCACGATTGATCTTCCCTTTTCCCATGTCGCCTCTGGCAAGGTCCGCGAGATCTATGATGTCGGCGACGCTCTCCTGCTCGTCGCCACCGATCGCCTCTCGGCCTTCGATGTCGTTCTGCCTGATGGGATCCCGGGGAAGGGCGCGATTCTCACCCAGATGAGCAATTGGTGGTTCAGCCAAACGAGTAAGCTCATCCAAAACCACTTGTTGCCCAACCAAGCGAGCTTGCTGGCAAACACCTACAAGCTCACGCCCGACCTGCAGCTGCGCAGCATGGCGGTGCGAAAACTGAAACCGCTCACCATCGAGTGCGTCGTTCGTGGCTATCTCGTAGGCAGCGGCTGGAGCTCGTATCAAAAAACCGGTGAGGTCTGCGGCATCCGGCTTCCGGCTGGGTTGCGTCAGGCCGACCGACTGCCTGACCCCATCTTCACACCAACGACCAAAGCGCCGAAAGGGCAGCATGACGCACCGATTAACGATGCACAGGGCGCCGCCGCCATTGGGGCCGCTCTCTATGAAAAAGTGAAAGCCACGAGCCTGGCGCTGTATCGGTTTGGCCATGACAGAGCCAAGCAGGCCGGAATGATTCTGGCCGACACGAAATTTGAGTTCGGAACCGATGAGTCAGGTGCTCTCTTCCTGATCGATGAGGTGCTTACACCCGACTCCTCCCGTTATTGGCCGGCCGAAAGCTACGCGCCGAATCAGTCGCCGCCGAGCTACGACAAACAATTCGTACGCGACCACCTGCTGGCCATCAAGTGGGACCAAAACCCGCCAGCGCCGCGCATTCCGGCGGACGTGATTGCGCGAACGCAGGAGAAATATCTGACCGCGCTGAAGAATCTTCTCGGCTAAACAACGCGCGGAACCCGCCGCAGCGGCTCAAGCCCATTCTGCGCGGAGATGATCGGTGTAAGACTATGCCGCTTGTACGCGCGCCGGTGGCGTTTGCGGCAGTCCTCGAACCGCTGATCGAAGTCCCTGCCTTAATCGGCTTGGTGCATATGGCGTCCTGGTACTAGCGGCGGCATATTGCGTCCGAGACAGCTGCTCAACGCCTTGCGCTTGAAGCTGGATTTGAGCGACGGAGAGAACCGGCCCCAATAGCAATCGATGGCGTATTGCAGGCGGTGTCTTGCGGAACATCATCCGCAGGGAGGAATTCGTGGCAGCTGCTAGGTGTGAGAAGTCCGTCTTCTGTCGGGCGGCTGATACTGGCTTCAATGAGAGGCATGATGATAGCATGGCGCCGTGGACAACCTTCTCGCACGCGCATTGGGCGGCGACGCTTCACAGCTCGTCGCTGAGCAACGACAGGCGCTGCTGTCGCGTCTCCTGTCACGACTCGCGCACGAGGTTCGCAATCCGCTCAGCTCGCTCGATGTGCATGTGCAGCTGCTCGAGGAAGACCTTGCGAAAATGCCTTCGCCGGCGCCAAAGGTGGCCAATCGTCTCGCGATTATCCGCACTGAACTGCGTAGGCTCGACAATCTCGTTCAGCAATTCCTCAGCCTAGCCGGCCCCTCCACCGTGCATCTCCAGCCAGTACAAGTGGGAGAAGTGCTCGAGCACGTACAACGACTGTTTGAGCCTGAAGCCGAGACCCGTGCGATCGTCCTGGAGACCGTGGTGAAAGAGCCCTTGCCGGTCATTCAAGCGGACGCGGCGCAACTCACTCAGGTGCTGGTTAATCTCATCATCAACGCGCTGCAGGCGATTGAGCGGAATGGGCGGATTCAGATTACCGCGTGCTCGGCGCCAGACGACAGCGGTGTGTGTCTCGAAGTTAAAGATACAGGACCGGGTATAGATGCAATAAAAGCATCGGCGATGTTCGAACCGTTTTTCACCACCAAGGCGGAAGGCACGGGCCTCGGTTTGTGGATCGTGCACCAGATCGTGACAGCGCACGGTGGCACCGTCAGTGCGACCAACGCGCTCGATGGCGGCGCGGTTTTTACCCTTCGACTTCCGCGCCAGCGGAACGTCAATTTATGAATGCTGTGAAGACGAGGATCCTCGTGGTCGATGACGAGCGCGCGCTGTGCGCCGGAATTCAGGAAGCGTTGCAGCGCGAAGGTTATCAGGTCGACGCGGCCAATGACGGCGTTGCGGCCCTCCGAATGTTAGCCGGACAGTTTTACAACGTCGTGCTGACGGATATTCGGATGCCGGAGCTCGACGGACTGCAGGTGTTGAAACAGGCGCGCGCGAGACATCGTGAAACGCAGGTCATTCTGATGACGGCGTATGGCCGCGTCGAAAACGCCGTCGAGGCGATGAAGGAAGGCGCTTACGATTACCTAACCAAACCGGTCGACCTGAAACGGCTGCGTGCACTGGTGGCGAAGGCGCTGGAACTGCAGACGGTCGTTGCTGAAAACAGCGAGCTGCGTCAGCGGCTCTCAAAACGCGTCGAGCCCAGTCTGCTTCTCGGCGAGAGCGAACCGATGCGCAAAGTCGTCCGCGTGGCGGAGGAGGTCGCGCAAAGCGACGTGACGGTACTGATCGAAGGCGAGAGCGGCACGGGCAAGGAGCTTGTGGCGCGCTTGATTCATGCGCGCAGCCCACGGGCGCGAAAGCCGTTTATTTTCATGAACTGCGCGGCGCTGTCCGAGACGCTGGTGGAAGCCGAGTTGTTCGGCCACGCCAAAGGCGCGTTCACCGGCGCCGTCGCGGATAAACCAGGACGGTTTCATCTCGCGGATGGGGGAACCTTGTTTCTCGACGAAATCGGAGATTTGGGTGCAAAGGGGCAGGGCGATCTGCTCCGCGTGCTGGAA
>DAITQE010000086.1:0-9562 GCA_036833235.1 Opitutus sp. | reverse complement strand
ATGCCGGTGTGTTCAGCGACGCCGACCGCGCGCAGATCGAGGCGGCGTTCCGCGTGTTCATCGAGACGATCGACTTCGAGGCGAGCAAAGGCGCAATCAACAATTGGAACCTGTCCGAGGTCACCGGGGCCTTCTACTGTGCCCTGGCGATGCAGGATCTCGCGGCCGCCGAACGGTTTTTCTCGGGACCGACAGGCATCCGGGACCAGTTGGCGAAAGGCACACTGGATGACGGGTGGTGGTACGAGTGCTCCATTGGTTACAACGTCTGGTGCGCTTCCGAATTCGTGCAGGCGGCACTCGCTTACGAGCCGTGGGGCTACAATTTCCGCGATGAGCATGTGCCCGCGAATTTCTCCAACCGCGCACTGCTCTCCGCCGAGCTTTCCGGAGGCAACACCGCCGCAATGGGCGACGCCTACGCCCTCCGTCGGCCCTTCGGTATGTCGGCCGAGATCTGGGGCCCGAATCGCAGGCCGTATCGGGAAATCCGCGACCTGTGGAATGGCCTGCTGCCATTTCTCGACTGGCGCGGCGTGATGTTTGGCGTCAACGATTCCACCGAGACCAGCATTGTGAACACCCGCATCGGCGCCGGCTTCGCGCCGTTTGAGATGGCGTACTACGCCTTTCGCGATCCGGCCTACGCGGCGCTCGTGAAGTTGGCTGAGAAGCGCGACCTGCTCTACGGCGTGCCCGAGCTGCCGGAGAAAGCGCCCGAGCGCTTCCGTGACTCGGCGTACGCCGACAATGTCGGCCTCGCCATGCTGCGCTCGCAGACGCCGGGCCGGCCGATCCGCGAGCAGATTCAGGCAACGCTCCACTACGGCATCCACGGTTGGGCGCACGGGCATTTCGACCGAACCAGTCTCGTCTCGCTCATGCGTTATGGCCGCAGTTTCTACAGTCCCGAGGCGGTGTGGTATGTCTACGAGCCGTTCATGTACAAATTCTATACGCAGAACTCGGTCGCGAGCAATATGGTGGTCGTCGATCGCAAGCTGCAAGAGTCGGTCGAATCAGACCGGCTGATGTTTTATACGGGACAGGCGATGCAGGCGACGGTCGTGCAGACTGACACCCGTTGGTCGAATCCACCCTACGGCGGCATGGTCTACGACTACGTGCCGGTGAAAACCTTCGCCGAGAAACAGTGGCGCGAGGGCCGGTCGGTGCCGTTGCCGGAGAAGCCGCCAGCCTACGGCAGCCTGACGGATTTCACCGAAAAAATTCTCCAACGCCGGCTCATGGTCGTGACCGACGACTATGTCGTCATCGCCGATTATTTGAAGGGGGTGCACCCGCACAATTACGAGTCGCTCTTTCAGATGAAGGGCTTCAAGGGCCTCGACGCGCCGGAGAAAAAACTTCTCCGCCACGACGGTCAGTGGGAAAGCAATCCGCTCGGTAGCGCGCAGTTCGTGACGGACTGCGACTGGTTCGCCGTGCGCGCACCGGCGAAGAGCCGGTTCGAGATGCGTTGGGGCGAAAAGTTCGGCGCCGACAACGCCGGCGACCGCACGCCGTTCAGTGAGGACGGCATCCTCAATCTCGACGTTCACACGCTCTGGCCGCTCCAGCAGGAAGTCATGGTTGGGACAGCGCCGGAACAGCACGACACTGAGAAGCGACTTTTTCACGTCGTGCGCGGCGACGGCCGTGTGCTGACGGAGGGCAAGGTCGGCGCGTGGATTCTCGGATCAAATGAGATCGATGTGTCGGTTGATGGCGTTGCTCAACTCGAACTCGAGACGCGCGTGGAGGTTTCAAAAAAGCCCACGGTATTCTGGGCCGGGGCTCGCGTCGTGACACGCGACGGCCGCGAAATTCCGCTCGGCCAGCTCAAGCTCACCACTGAAAACGTGCTCCCGACGGAGCGGGCGAACCGCGACTACTTTGGCGGTCCGGTCAAGATCGTCGGTCGAGAGTTTGCGACTTCGACGCCCGCTCAGCCGCGCGATGAAGCCGTACCCGCTATTGTGCGTGTCGATTTGCGCGGAGTGGACGCGGTGCGTTTCAAAGCCACGCTCGGCAGTGATTATCCGCTCGGCGACGAGGCGCAGCGCCGCAAGACCTACGCGGTGCGCGATGCGACGGGGCAGGGAACCGCCGCGCGTTTCCTGACGATCATCGAGCCGTACGAATCCGCTCCAGTCGTGACGCGCGGCGTGGCGCTCAGCGCGGACAAGCTGCGCGTTGAGCTGACCGACGGCCGCGTCCAAGAAATCGAACTACGCAACTTCGAGGGCGATGGTCGAGACATCGAGGTGATACTGACCGAATCGAGGGACGGTCGGGTATTGCGCACCGAAACAACCGCGGCGCAGCGCGCTCTGAGTCCGTGACGTGCGACCGGTAATTTCTGGGTCGATGCGCCGACAATAGACAAGTCATCACTCGTAATCACGACATTGTTTGCGAAGTCACGCGTCACGTGTGAGGCATCGACTGCATGAGCGACCTCGCAACGCGATAACGAGCGTTATGGGTCGCCTAATCGAACGTGCTCGATTCTGACGGCATTGCGAGTCGCATGGGCGCGGCGTGCTCTGTCCGCCAGCTACCCCAGAATTTCCCCATGTTGCCCCCACGCACAGGCAAGTGACCCAGCTTAGCTCGTTCCCGCTAAGAATTTTCACCCCAACCGATGACCTCAAGAAACCACACCACTGGAGACTGTTCGGCAGACTCCATTTTCAGTTCGCGGAACAATGTCCCGCGTTTGATTGGCATCCGCTCGCGCTGGATCCCGCTCCTGGCCTGTCTTGGCTTGCAGGCCGTCGGATCAGGGTTCTCGCAAGAGAAGAAGCCTGATGAGTCCGACACCAAGGACGACCAGCCAATCGTACTGTCTCCGTTCGTCGTCGATGCGAGCCAGGACCAGGGCTATCGCGCCACGAGCACGCTGGCCGGCAGCCGCATCAACACGGCGCTAAAGGATGTCGCGGCTCCGATCACCGTCGTCACGAAGGAATTCATCGACGATTTGGCGGCGGTTAACATCAACGACGTCGTGGCCTACACGGTTGGCACGGAAGGCTCCCGGAGCTACTCGGCCAATGACATTCAACTGGGCGCGCCGCGTGACACAGGTGCCGAGAGTCCGAACACAGCAAACCGGGTTCGCGGCCTTTATTCAGCGGATATCACCCGCGACTATTTCTACACGATCAGCACGTGGGTGGGCTTTGACAGCTACAATCTCGACCAAATCACCATTAATCGCGGACCGAACTCCGCCCTCGCTGGTCTGGGCTCGCCGGCCGGTATCATCAACTACTCCCCGCAACTCGCCGGTCTGGCGAAGAATCATAACGAGGTGACCTACCGTTTCGGCAGTTTCGGAGACCAGCGAACCACGTTCAACAGCAACCTCGTGGCGAAGAAGGATGTCCTGGCTTTCCGTCTGGCTGCGGCCTACTCGGACCGGGGCCTCCAGCAGCAGCCGGCATGGAACAAAGACAAACGCATCTACGGCGCGTTCACCTACCAACCGTGGAGCAAGACCACGATCCGGGGCAGCTACGAGGTCGCAAAAGTCGATTCCAACAACCCAAACACGATCACGCCCGAGGATGATGTGAGCCAGTGGGTCGCGTTGGGCAAACCGTCCTACGATCGGAACTCGTCGGCGCCCGTCGATCCAGCCCTCTGGCAGGACGGAAATCTGACCTCGATCTTCTACAACAAGAGCGGCGCCCTCGAGGGTGCCCAGAACTTGAATACCGGCTACTATTTCGCCCAGAAAAATATCGGCAACGTCGGCCTCTGGGTATCGCCGCGCATGAACAGCAACAAGTATCTCCAGCTGGACAAGATGAACCTTTCGCCCAGCTCGAACCTGGCGGATTTTCGTGCGATCAACTTCTCTGTCGACCAGGAGATTTTCCGCGATCTCCATGCCAACGTCGCCTACACCCGTGAGACCTACCAGAACGATGGTTTGCAGCTGTTCCGGGCGGAATACTCCTCCTATTACGTCGACGTTAACGTCCGCACGCCCACCGGTGCGCTTAACCCACACTACGGTGAAACCTATATGGGCTTCCGCGGTTTGGATAACCGGACCGACGATCACAACACCAACGAAGTGCTGCGTGGCACCCTGACTTACCATCTCGATCTCACCAAGTATAACAAGTGGTTCGGCCATTACCGAATGACTGGGTTCGTGGAGGACCGGGAGACCGAGACCAATCACCGGCAATACACGGCCCGCAGCAATAAGGGTTCAACGAACCAGCAGGAAATCGGCTATCGCTACTATCTTGGCGGGACGGCCACGACCCGCGCGACGACTGTGCCCGGCCACCCAGGCCTGGTCACAGACGTGACCAACACCTATTTCGACGGCGCCAGCGGCTCCTTCCTGACCGACCAGCTCAACAGCTTCTACCTGCTGAAGAGCGACAACTGGCAGCTCACGAAACTCGCGAGCTCGGCGTTCGTCACCCAGGCGTATTTCTGGGACGACAAGATTGTCGGCATGTATGGAATCCGTCGTGACGTGGACAAGGCCGGGTTTAACGGCTCGGTGGACGACGCGGGCACGCCGGCGACGCATCAGTACGGGACCCTCAGCGAGCTCTCCGCTCAGACCAAGACCTATGGCGTGGTGGTGCATCCGCTGAAGTGGCTCAGCGTCCACTACAACAGAGCGGAAAATTTTATTCCGAATGCCGGCTCCGTCGATCTGCTGGGCAAAGCGACTCCGAAGCCGACTGGCGCGGGCAAGGACTATGGCTTCTCCGTCAACCTCTTTGATGACAAGCTGGTCGCGAAGGTAAACTGGTTCGAACTGACCGCGGCCAGTGGCGCAGCCGACAACGCCAACTTCCCGGTCGCACAGTGGACCCTTCCGTTTCAGGAGCTCGTCGTGATGCCGGAACTCGCTGCCAAGGCGGGCGTCGTCTACAAGAAGGCAATGGCTCCCGATCTGGTTGTGGGCGATGCGCGGCTGTTACACGCCTACACGTCCGACAACGTTTCCAAGGGACTCGAGGTGGAGCTGACCTACAACGTCTCCAAGAATTGGCGCATCATGGGCAGCGTTTCCAAGCAGGAGGCCAAGCAGACCAACATCGCTTCTGGCCTCACTTCCTTCATCGAAGAACGACTGGCCTACTGGAAGAGCGTTCCCGGCCTCTGGACCGGCCAGCGCACGAGCAACAACCCGTGGGGTCTGCAACAGACGGGCGAGGAGTTTTGGAATCAGTTCAGCAACGGCTACTATGTCGGCTACAAGGCGGCGGACGGAAAACCCTCCATCCAGCTGGCCAAATGGCACGCCAGCGGCCTGACCAACTACACCTTCACCGAGGGGCCGCTCAAGGGCTTCAGCATCGGCGGCGGCGCCCGTTACATCGAGAAGTCGGTCATCGGCAATCCAGCCATCACCAATGCGGCCGGTCTGATCACAGGATTGGACCTGGCTCATCCGTATTATTCCGGCGGTTACATCTCGTTCGATGCCTGGATCGGTTACACGACCAAGGTCAGCTTCTTCGGTGACAAAAAGGTGCTCTCATTCCAGTTGAACGGACGTGACCTTGAGCAGAGCGGCGGCTTCCGACCTATCGCGGCGAATTCCGATGGCGCTCACTCCGTGTATCGAATCGTGCAGCCTCGAACGTTCTACCTGACCACGAAACTCGAGTTTTGATGCGGCAATCTTCCATGATTTCTTAGTCCCCCATCAGCCTCCGCGGATACCGCGGGGGCTGATTTTTCTTCCGCATACGCTGCGGCAACTCCGGGATCGCGCTGGCCGGGGTCGCTGTAGGCGGGGTGCCCTCACCCCGCAATTGGACGCGCAACCGGGGATAGGGCACCCCGCCCACGTTCACGAACCCGCCTCGGCCGGACGCTGTGTAGTGAAATAGGCCGCCCGCTTACGGACGCTTTTCAGAGCGCGAACGGGCTCGCGGCCCACCTGATGAATCTACTTTCCAGACAGTTCCAAAACCGTGAAATTCGCGTACAAAACATTCCAAATCTCAAACAACTGATGACGATGAGGCCTCGCCTGACCCTCACCATTCGATCGATTATAGCGCCATTGTTAAGCGGCCTGCTTCTCCCGGCGGTACTGCGCGCGACGAATCCCATCATCACCGACGTGTTCACCGCTGATCCGGCCGCGCTGGTCTATAACGGCACGGTTTATCTTTACGCCGGCCAGGACGAGTCGCCGGAGAAGGATCCTGGCTATGTCATGAACCGCTGGCTCTGCTTTTCGTCGACCGACATGGTGAATTGGAAAGCACGCGGTTCGCCGCTTGCGCCGGCGGCCTTTGCCTGGGCCAAGGGCGACGCTTGGGCGGGGCAGGTGGTGGAGCGCGGCGGAAAGTTTTACTGGTACGTGCCGATGACTCATACGACGATTGCGGGCAAAGCCATCGGTGTCGCGGTTGCGGACAAGCCGACGGGGCCGTTCACGGACGCGCGCGGGTCGGCGCTGATCACAAACGACATGACCAAGGCGACGCAGATTAGTTGGGATGACATCGACCCCACCGTATTCGTGGATACAGACGGCCAGGCCTGGCTCTTCTGGGGGAACCAGAAGTGTTACTACGCAAAACTCAAAGCCAGCATGATCGAACTCGATGGGCCGATCCATGTGCTCACGCCCGATCTGCCGGGCTACACCGAAGCCCCATGGCTGCACAAACGCGATGGACTGTACTATCTCTCCTACGCCAGCGGCTTTCCTGAAAAGACCGCGTACGCCACCGCGCCCAAAATCACCGGCCCGTGGACCTACCGCGGTCTGATCGCCGAAGTCGCCGGGAACAGCAACACCATCCATCAGGCGATTATCGAGTTCAAAGGCCATTCGTACTTTATCTATCACAACGGCTCCATGCAGGTCCCGAACGGCGGTGGCAGCTTCCGACGTTCAGTCTGCATCGACTACCTCTACTACAATCCGGACGGCACGATCAAACGCGTCATCCAGACGACCGAGGGCGTGAGCGTGCCGCCGGTCCCCTGATCGCCGCTCACGACTGGTCGCGGTGTGTCCGATATCGCGCGCGGCCCTTGGGCGTGGAGCCCGAAGCGGCGCGTTTTATCCGGGAAGGAGGCCTTGTTGATCCCAGTAATTTAATTGAGCGTCCAGATAGTGAGGGCGCGCCAATCGGTGGGATAGCGGGCGGTTTTCCGGAAAAACAAACTCGCCGCATAACCGATCGCCATACAACTGGCCACGGCGATGAAGGTGTGTGCAAACGTACTGATCGTTGTGCAGGTCTGGACATACCAAGTGAGCGCGATGCTGCTGAGGGCGCCGACGATCACCCCGGGAGCGTTGGCCCGGCGGGTCAGCAGGCCGAGCCCGAAGACGCCGGGAAAGCCGCCACCAACCAACGCGAGCAGCCGAAGGATTTCGTCCCAGAGAGAGGCCACGTGCAGGCTCGCGATCCACATCGCCGTCACGATGGCGACCGTCCCGGACAAGACGGTGACCATCTTGGCAAGCCGCACGGTTTGCTGCGCGGACAGCGGCACGTTGGCTGGCCGGAAATCGCTCACCACAATCGCCGCCATCGCGTTTTGCGCGCTGCTGAGCGACCCCATGGCGGCGGCAAACAGACTCGCGATAATGAGGCCGACTACGCCGCGCGGCAACTCGTTGACAATGAAGTACGGCACGATCGAGTCATTGGGCAGACCCGCGGCGAGACGCTCGGGGTGAGCTTGGTAGAAGGAGTAAATGGCGGAACCTAGGAAGAAGAACAGGAAGGGACTCGGCAGGGCGATCAACCCGCCGACAATCACGATGCGCTTCGCCTCGCGCTCACTACCCGCGGCGAACGCGCGCTGCATTAGCGGCTGATCCGCCAGCTGGGCGAAGGTCGAGCCGACGAACATACCGAGAAACACCCACATGGTCGGCTGGGTGAAACTCAGCTCCCACGAAACCATCCGGAACTTGCCGGCCGCATTGCCCAGCCGCACGATGCCGGGCAACCCATCGGGCACGCCGCGCACCACGAACCACAGAGCGACGAACACGCCGCCCACCATCACGCCGACCTGCAGCACGTCCGTCCAGACCACCGCCTCGAAGCCACCTTCCATCGCGTAGATGGTCGTGATCACGCCCATGAGCAGGATGCTCACGTAGACGTTGAGGCCGGTGACGGTGGAGAGGGCCAGCGCCGGCAGCAGCATCACCACCGCCATGCGGCCGAATATCTTCAAGAGCATCGCCAAGCCCGCACCGAGCAGCCGCACGCGCCGGTCGAAGCGCCGCTCAAGGTAGCCAAAGAGCGTGGGGCTGTCGAGGCGTCGCAGAAGCCCGACAAACACGATGCCGACCACGACACCGGCCAGCGCCTGCGCCGGACCGGCGCCGATCGCGATCCAGCTGTTCGCATAGGTGTAGGCCGGCAGCGCCATGAAGCTCACGCTGCTCACGCCTGTGGCGAAGAAACTGATGCTCGCTGCCCACCACACCACGCGTCCGCCGCCGAGAAAAAAATCATTCGCGCCGGTTTGCCGGCGCCGGGCGCTCCATCGGCCGATGGCCAAGTTCAGGCTAAAATAAAACAGCAGCGCGAGATAGTCGGGCCAGGCGAGGGAGCGTGGGGTGATCGCGGCAAAAAGCGGCGGGGAAAGCATGACGGGGCGTTCAGCGCGCGACAATAGGGAGGCCCGCGGATCCGGTAGCAGGGGACAGACCTGCAGTCGTGGCGGCCGGGGTAAGCTGCTGCGCCGCCTGCTGGGCGAGGAGGCAGAGTTCCGCCGCCTTGAAGGCGTGGGCCTGTGTCATCGCCCGTTCGGTGCGCTCCAGGCAATCACGGATCATTTCGCCGAAGAAGCGGAAGCCGACGAGCCCCGCCACGGCGAGATGCTGCTCACCTTTGCCGGTGGCCGCATGGGCGACCCGGGCGTTGGTGGCCCCCGCATAGGACAGAAACTGTTCGAACTGGTGGCTGCCGATATCGCACAAGATCCCGCCGTAGCGGGCGCGTTCAAAAAACCAGTCCGGTCGGGCCGCTTTATTGAGTCGGTGCGGACCGAAGCCCGTGACATGCACGATGCGTCCGATCATGCCGGCCCGCACCAGATCGCCCGCAAACATTGCGCTCTCCACGTGCAACCGTTCGGAGTAGTAGACTAGGTATTTCCGGCCGGTGACGGCCACCGCTTGCCGCGCCTCGGCCAGCTGGCCGATAGTGGTAAATGGCGCCTTGTCCGTGAAGTAATCCTTGCCCGCGCGCAGGACGCGGCAGCCGAGGGGACCGCGTTCGCTGGTGACCGCCGCTGCGGCGACTAGCTGCACGGCCGGATCCGCGAGGATCTCGTCAAAAGCGCGGGCGGCACAGACCTGTGGGAATTTTTCTCTGAATTTTTTCACCCGATCCGGATCGGGGTCGTAGACCCACCGCAGCTCGCCGCCCGCTTCGACCAGCCCCATGCACTGGCCGTAGATGTGGCTGTGATCAAGGAAAGCCGCCGCGAAGATGAATTCGCCGGGGCGGACGACCGGACCCGGTTTGTTGATCGGCAGATGGTGTTTCATGCGACGCAGGCTAGAGTAAGAGTGCGAGGG
>DAITQE010000085.1:0-9598 GCA_036833235.1 Opitutus sp. | reverse complement strand
CTCCCGACCCGTTGCCGCCATCACGGGTCGGGAGCCCCGGTCCACTCTCGAATGCAGTCTGAGGGCACACGGTGCCTCTGCTCACTTCGGAATGGCGTAACCGAAGCGCGTGAGAATTTCGTGCGCGGCATCGCTGCGTAGAAATGTTAGGAACCGAACGGCTGCCGGATTGGTTTCTCCGCGAGTCGTTAACACGGCGCCGTGTTCCAATGGAGAATGAAGCGTCGCGGGCACGAGCAACCAGCGACCGCGCCCAGCTAATTTCGGCGACCGCACGAGCGACAATGCGACAAAACCCGCATCTGCATTGCCCGTCTCGACGAACTGCGCGGTCTGCGTGACGTTTTCTCCCATGACCAGCTTCGGCTGTACTTCTTGCCAGAGGCCGAGGGCTTCCAGCGCCTGCCGGCCTGCGCGCCCGTAGGGGGCCGTTTCGAGATTCGCGATTGCGAGCTTGCGCACCGCTGGCGCGCGCACCGCCGTATTCAAAGAATCGAGCGGTACGCCGGGTTTTGTCGTCCACAGCACAAGGCGCCCAACGGCGAAAACAGTGAGGGATGCGGCGTTCCCATCTCCACTCGCGACCAGTGCGCGCGGATAATCGAGATCGGCGGAGAGAAAAATATCATACGGTGCACCGCCGCGGATTTGTGCGACGAGAGTGCCTGACGCGCCGGTTGCGACCGTGACTTTCACTGCGGTCTCGCGCGCATGAAATGCTTCAGTCAGCGCGTCGAGCGCGTACACGAAGTTGGCCGCCGCCGCGATGGCGACGTGCTCGTGCGCCGCCGCTGAGGAGTTTTCAGCCGCGGAGACGGCGTCTGCAGATGCGGATACGAGTGCCCCAAGAAAAAAAAATGCGAAAATGAAGCGAAGGCTTTCCACGCGGAAAAAAACACTCCACGGTGCGAACTTCATCGCATTCATTTTCGTTCGTTCCGGTCGGGACGACATGCTGTTCGCGGCAAAGGGCTGCGGACCTGGCGGGATGGCGAGCGATGTTTCGATCATGACAGATATTTTAGTGAAACCGTTTCAATCACGGGGCGTCGAACGCCGCGTGAGTTCAAGAATTTTTTGCGGCCATCGCCGCCGATTGCGCTCCATGATCGAGTGGTTTGGTCTGGTCTCGGTTTTTTCGACGGCATGTTTTGCCGGAGTGCGAGAAATTCCCGCGCCGATATTCGCGCAGATTTCGACGTCGGCCGGTTCGGCGGCGGGCGCCAAGCCGGCGGCAACTGCTGCGGCCGCCAAACCGGTGCTGGACGAATTGGTCTATCGCGATGGCGATCGGGTGCGCGGGCACTTCGTCAAGCGCGACGGCGACATTCTGGTCTTTAAATCGGAAAGGTTCGGACTGCTCCGCGTGCCCGCGACCGATGCCGATGTGACGCTGGCGAAGCCACCGACGCCGGCGATGGACGTGGCGAAAAAAACGGCGGAGGGGAAAGGGCCGGTAGCGGTGGAACGTTTCCCGTTTTATCCGTCTGCCATGGCGGCGGCGTTGAAGGACTTTTTCGGATCGTGGCACGGGCGATTCGCATTCGCGGCGGAGTTGATGCAGGATTCCAGCAAGCATCAGAGCGGAACGGTGGAAGGTCATTTGCTGCGCAAATGGACCAACGATGAAGCGCAGCTCAACGGACGCTACGATTACGCGGCGGTGGACGAGGCGACGTCCACCGACATGGTCAAGGCGGATGGTTTGTGGCGGCACGATTTCCCCAACAAGTTATTCGCGGTTTACCGTCCGACGCTCGAATGGAACCGGGCGTTCTTTCGCGACGGCCAGCCGGCGGACTACGTGTTGCTGCAGCAGGAAGCGGGCGGTGGTATCAATCTGTTCTCTTCGTCGACGCGGAAACTGCGCGCGGGTTTGTCGGAGAATTTATTCGACACCTGGGTGACGCCGACCGGCGTCCACAGCGCTCAAAATGTTGAGTCCGTGTTCATGGAAATCGAGGCCAAGCTGCCATGGCGAATCACGCTCACGGATCGCGGCGTGTACTACTACGCGATCAAGGATGGCAGCGAGGGATGGGAGAATCGTTTCGAGATCGTGAAGAAACTCACGGAAACGCTGACGATGGGCGTGCGCCACGAGATCCGTCACAATAATCCTGATGTGCGTTCCGCCGATTACCGCCGGCTGCGCGTGCTGTTCGGTTTTGATTTCTGAGGCTTTTGCCGGCAAAAACTTACGATTCGCTTTTCAGGACGTAAACGAACCCTTTGTCCGTGCCGATCGCGAGTTGGCGGTCGTCGGGCGACCACACAAGTTTGGTGGCGGGCGCAGGCATTTTGACCGTCGCCCGCAACGGTTGTTTACGTTCTGGGCTCCAAAGCTGAACGGCACCGTCGCTGCTTGCGGCGGCGAGAAGGCCGTGAGCGTTTTGAAATGCGACCGCGCAAATCGGCGCGTCGTGCGGGAGCATCGCCGGCTCGCGACCTTCCGGTCCCGCGCCACTGCAGTCCCACACGCAAGCATCGCGCCCGCCGCCCGTGGCGAGCCAGCGGGAGGTGTGGTCGAACGAGAGAAACTTCACTTTGCCCTCGTAACCGCTCATGTGGAATTCTGTGTCGGTGTCAGGAATCCAGAGGTGAACGGAGGGATCTTGGTTTCCGGATACGAGCCACTTGTTGTCGAGCGACCAGACGAGCGCGTGAATACCGTTCGTGTACGGAAATTCTTTTTGCGCGATAAAATCGTCGGCGTCCCAGAGACACACCCCGCCGAAATAGGCGACGGCGGCACAGCCTCCGGCGGGCTCGAAAGCGAGAGCGGAAATCGTTTTTGGAGCAGGCTTGAATGTGTGGGCGATCGAGCCGTCCGGCCGCAGCGCGGCGAGCGCTTTGCCCGCGGCGGCGAAAAGAAGCTGAGAGCTGGAAGTCGAGGACTGAGACTGGAGAGTTGAGAGCGCAGAACCGGACGCCTGAGGACGCCAGGCGAGATGTTCGACCCAGGTGGAGCCGAGTTCGGCGGTGGCGGTGTGTTGGCCGGCGTAGGCGTCCCAAAATTTCACGCAACCATCCTGACCTCCGGTGGCCAGGAGGCAGGACGAACCGTCCGGGTGAGCGAAGGGTGCCGGTGCCTCGGCGGGGAGGCCTCGCCCTGCCTGCGGCTGCCACGCGAGGCAATTGGTGCCGTCTGGATGGCCGGGCAACTCGTGACGTTTTGCGCCATCGACTGCTGCGAAAAGCGAAACCGGGCCTGCGGCGCTGGCGGCGGCGAGCAGCGCGCCATCAGGTGACCAAGCGAGGTCGATGACGTAATCGTCGAGTTGAGCGACCCAATCTTTCGTAAGGTTCATGACGTGAGCAGCACAGAGCAGGCGCAGGGGGTGGAGAAGGCAAAATATTATGTCTGGGCAGAACCGAGAGATTCCGATGTTTCGACCGACGCGCAGGTCGAAAACACTCCCACGAACAAAACCATCGGGGCCACAGAGGACACGATACCGAAACGCGTCCCATCGGGGTGCCGACGGTGGAGGACAAGGTGCTGCAACGGGCGGTCAAAATGCTGTTGGATGAGTCTATGAACAAGATTTCCTGGACTGCGCAAGCCGACGGATAGGAGATGGGGTCATCACACAGTTGATACACGAGTGGCTCAAGGCCGGGGTGTGGGAAGCCGGTGAGGTGACCTACCCTGAAGCAGGGACTCCGCAGGGCGGGCTCATCTCGCCCCTGCTCAGTAACGTGTTCCTGCATGAAGTGCTGGATGGTGGGTTCGAGTTCGAAATCAAACCGAAGTTGCGTGGCAAGGCGGTGCTCATCCGCTATGCCGACGACTTCGTGGTGGTGTGCGAACGCCGCGCCGCCGCCGAAGCTCTCCTCGGGCAGGTGAAGGCGCGGTTCGGTCCAAACCACAGCTCTCGTCCTCACTCAGCATCAATCCGCGTGAAACGTTCCCAAAACCTTGTGGCCTCCTGCTTCCTCTGGGTCGGCGCTCTGTGGCCTAAGTTTTTCAGCGGGAAATGTCGCGTTGGGTGAGCACCTTGAAGCCACACCGATTTAGCGCCTGCGTCGCGACGTCGGGGTCCTCGATGCTCAACACCAAAGCCGCGCCACCATTGGGACGTTTGATGAAGCTGTACACGTAATGAACATTGATCTCGGCCTCGAAAATCGCCGCGAGGACGGGCTTCAGTTTCGACTCATCTCCTATTTCAACCGCGAGCACTTCGCATTCCGTGTAGGGAAAATCATTGTTTACCATTAACTCTCGCGCCTTGTCGGGATCGTCCACGATCACGCGAACGATCGCGCTGTCGGTCGTATCCAGCACCGTGATGGCCATGATGTGGACGTTATGCTGTTTGAAAAGCGCAGCGAGGTCGTTGAGGCGACCGACACGATTTTCGGCGAAAATCGAAAACTGCTTCACGGGATCTCGTGCGACGGAAGTGCTTGGTGCAGCCATGGGAGCGGTCACACCGTGACGACCGGCGAGCGGAGGGTCAATTGCGGGCTGGCGAATGCGAAGACGGCGCCGTTACGGTTCGCGGTGTGAGCTCCGAACTCCCCGAACACCATGCAGCGCCGCAGCGCCGCGCGCGGGCGAGTGCGTCACTCGTGGTTCGTGGGATCTGGCTCAACGCGGGGCTCGCGATCCTCAAATTTGCCGGCGGGTACTTTGGCCACACGTACGCGTTGATCGCGGACGGGACCGAGTCGCTGCTCGACATTCTTTCGTCGTTCCTGGTTTGGGCGGGCTTTCGCGTGGCGTCACGTCCGCCGGACGCGAACCATCCCTACGGTCATGGCAAGGCTGAGCCGCTGGCGGCACTTTCCGTTGCGGTTTTTATTTTCGGAGCGGCTGGGTGGATCGGTTGGCACGCGGTCCACGAGATTATTACGCCGCATCAGGGCCCGCACTGGGCGACCTTGCCGTTGCTGGCAGGAATAGTGGCAACAAAGGTGTGGTTTTCCCGGCGAATGCATCGCGCTGGTGAAGAAGCGGGCAGCACGGCGCTCGGGGCGGAGGCGCTGCATCATTACTCCGATGCCATAACGTCTGGCGCGGCGTTTGTCGGGATTGCGATCGCGGTGATGGGTGGGCACGGGTTTGAGGCGGCCGACGACTGGGCGGCACTGATCGCGTGCGGCGTCATCGCATTCAACGGAATCGCGATGTTCAAACGTGCTTTGGGCGATGTCATGGATTCGGCGGTGCCTGAAGACATGGAAAATGCCGTGCGGTCGATCGCCTTGGCCGTGCCTGGAGTCGAAGCGCTCGACAAGTGCCGCATTCGCAAAAGCGGCCTTAGTCATCTCGTCGACATTCATGTGAGGGTGAATGGAGAATTAACCGTGACGCAGGGCCACGATATCGCACACGCGGTCAAGGACGCGTTGCTGGGGTCAGTTTTGCGGGTGAGCGACGTGTCAGTTCACGTGGAACCGATGGTTTATGTGAGAGCTGAGCGTCCAGACCTGAGAGCCTGAGCGTCCGGTTCACTCCCATTTCTGCGCCAGTTTCCAGCCGACGTACACGCCAACGACGCTCGCTACGCCGCTCCAGATAAATGCTCCGAAAAATTCGGCGCCGCATGCCGCCGCCAAATACCACCCGACATATCCCGCAATCGTGGCACCGCCGAAGGTGCAGAGTTTCTTCATGAAAGGATGGAAGTGAAGCGAGACGCCGACGCAACCGTGCACACGCCGGCCAACGTTGCTGTTATCAATATCTGCACACAGTTTTGCAGTTAATACGCAGCCGGCTCACGGCGTTGCCAGTATTCTCTAATCTCAAGCTCTGCATCTCTATTTCATCATGAGTAAACGCAATCCATCCGTACCCCTCAGCACCAATCCCCACCTGATCAAGTGGGTTGAAAAAATGGTCGAGCTCACGAAGCCGGCTGCGATCCATTGGGTTGATGGATCGCAAGAAGAGAACGATGCGCTGTGCGCCCAGATGGTCGCCAGCGGGACGTACATCAAGCTCAATGAAAAGCTCTGGCCGGGGTGTTACTATGCCCGTTCCGACGTGGCCGATGTCGCGCGCGTCGAAGAGCGCACGTATATTTGCTCGCTGTCCAAAGACGGCGCCGGCCCGACGAACAACTGGGTCGAGCCGTTCGCGATGCGGAAAAAGCTCAAGGAGATTTTCTCCGGCTGCATGGCCGGGCGTACGATGTACGTGTTGCCCTACAGTATGGGTCCGCTCGGTTCGCCGATTGCGCAGATCGGCGTGCAGCTAACCGATTCGCCGTACGTCGTGACCAACATGCGCATCATGGCGCGTATCGGTCTTCCGGTAATCAAGGAAATCGACCAGGACGGGAAACGCGTTGTCCCGTGCATGCATTCGGTCGGCGCTCCGCTGGCGCCTGGCCAGAAGGACGTGATCTGGCCGTGCAACAAGGAGAAGTATATCGTCCATTTTCCCGAGACCCGTGAAATCTGGAGCTACGGTTCCGGCTACGGCGGCAATGCGCTGCTCGGCAAGAAATGTTTCGCGCTCCGCATCGCGTCCAACATGGCGCGTGACGAGGGCTGGATGGCCGAGCACATGCTCATTCTCGGGGTCGAAAATCCTTCCGGCGAGAAGACGTACGTCGCGGCGGCTTTCCCGAGCGCCTGCGGCAAGACCAATTTCGCGATGCTCATTCCGCCTCCGAGTTTCCTTCAGAAGGGCTGGAAAGTCTGGACCGTCGGCGACGATATTGCGTGGATCAAACCCGATGCGAACGGCCGGCTGCGTGCGATTAATCCGGAGTATGGCTTTTTCGGTGTCGCGCCCGGCACCTCGACCAAGACGAATCCGAACGCGATGAAGGCGCTCGCGAAGAACACCATCTTCACCAACGTGGCCCTCACCCCTGACGGTGGCGTTTGGTGGGAAGGCATGACCGACGAGCCGCCGGCGGAATGCACCGACTGGCAGGGCAACAAATGGACTCCCGCCATCGGGAAGGGAAAAGGCATAAAGGCCGCGCATCCGAATTCTCGTTTCACCGCGCCGGCTTCTCAGTGCCCCACGATCGACCCGGATTGGGAGAATCCCGACGGCGTACCGATCAGCGCGATCATCTTTGGCGGCCGTCGCGCCACCACGATGCCGCTCGTGTATCAATCCTTCAACTGGAGCGGCGGCGTCTATACCGGCGCGACGATGGGTTCCGAGATGACCGCGGCGGCTGCGGGCACGGTCGGCAAAGTGCGCCGCGATCCCTTCGCGATGCTGCCATTCTGCGGATATCATATGGGCGACTACTTCCGCCACTGGCTGAAGATGCAGCGCACGTTGACGGAATCCCCCCGAATTTTCCACGTGAACTGGTTCCGCAAGGACGTGAACGGCAAGTTCATCTGGCCAGGCTTCGGCGACAATATGCGCGTCTTGAAATGGATCGTGGATCGCGCTCGCGGCCGCGCGTTGGGCAAGGAGACGCCAATCGGCTGGCAGCCGCGCTACGAGGATATCGATTGGACCGGTCTCGACTTCACGAAGGAACAATTCGATGCGCTGCAGACGGTGGATCGCGCCGCGTGGCGCGCCGAAGTACTCGGCCACGAGGAACTCTTTCTCGATCTGCACGACCATCTGCCATCCGAACTCATTTATGAGCGCGAATTGCTGATCTCGCGACTCTAAGCACAACCCGCACCTCGTGCGGAACGAACGTCTCGGCGCATGGTTCTCACGGACCGTGCGCCGTTTCTTTTTATCGAGCGCGTTATGAACCCAGTTGAACTTTGGGAAAACGCACGGGAAGGAACCGAAGCGCTCCCGGCGGAGTCGGTTTAGGCAACGCATGCTTCGTCTTTTACCTCTTTTCCTTCTGATCGGCAGTACGGCCTTTTCGCGACCGCAAGATGCTGCGATACTGCGGCAAGTCGCGGATAACTGGTTGGATGAACGCGACCGGTGGGCGTTTACGCAACTCGTCCGCGAATACGATGGCGACTCGGTCAAACAAGAGCGGGTGGAACGCTACGATCCTTCCAAAGGCTACGCGAACCGCTGGCAGCTCATTTCGATCGACGGAAAACCGGCCACGCCGCAGCAATGGGAAGAGTGGAACCATCGCAAGAACAAGAAGCATCGTCGCCCCAAACCGTCCGTATCCGAAAATTTCGATTTCGCTGATGCCAAGGTGGTGAAAGAAACAGCGCAGACCATCCGGTATGAACTGCCGCTGCGAAGCTCAGTCGAGTGGCTCTTCCCGATCAACAAGGTCGAACTGCTCGTCACAATCAACAAAACGGGCCCCGCCTTGGAGCAGGTGCAGGCAAAAATCAGCGAGCCGTTCCGCGTGGCGCTCGGTCTCGCGCGCGTGCTCGACATTGACCTTGATCTGCAAATGGAACCGCCACCAACCGTGGATCCGGCTGGAGCCAAACCGAGCGGAACTGCCCATGCTGTAGTCACGAAATTCGGCGATCGCGTGGAATATTTCTGGAGTAACTTCAAGCGGGTGACCCCGGCCCCGGATTTGGGCAAATCGAGTGAAGCCGGCGAGTAGGCGCAAACGCAGGTGTCGCGGGTTGGCGAATGACAGACATCACTGTTACGCAAGTTTCTCCTTAGTCTCAGAGCTGGTTGTGCCGAGAGATGCCGTACCCGGCTCATGTCACTCGATCGCGCAACCATCGTTACTCTTGGAAGCAAGCTCGCCCCCGCGGCTGCCACATTTGGACAACTGCGCACGTTGCTAGACGATCCGGATAACGGCCTCGACGAAATCGTGCAGCTGATCCGCCTCGATCCGGCGCTGACGTTCCATGTCATCCGGATGAGCAACAGCGTGATCTTCGGAATGCGTGAGCTGAACGATTCCTTGGAAGGCGCCGTCGGTCGGGTCGGGTTTCGTGAAATTTACCGCCTGGTCGGACTCGCCGCGACGCAGCAGGTCTGCCAGCGCGATTTGGTCAACTATCGCCTCAAGGCTACACGGCTGTGGGAAAACTCCGTGGCAACCGCCGCCGCCGCCGAAGTTCTTGCGGTGCCCGCTGGCTGTGATCCAGGTCTTCTCTACACCGCCGGGCTGCTCCGCACGCTGGGACGCGTGATTATCGACGGTTCAGCTGTGGGTCGTGTTTATCGTGGCGAAGCAGAGTGGCCGCTCGTCACCGATTGGGAACGCGCGATGTTCGGCATCACCTCAGCCGAGGTGACGGCAGTTCTGCTCGAGCATTGGCGTTTTCCTGCGCAAATCGTGGATTCGGTGCGAGGCCATCTTGATCCGCTGGCGCGTCCCGAGTCCAACGTCGGAGCGAGTGTCCTGAACCTCGCGTGTGGCGTGGTGGCGCGTTTCGGTTTGGATCTTCCGGGTGAGAGCGCGCATTGGGTGCCCACGGAAGCAAAGATGACCCTCGCGAACGTGACACAGCCGATAATCGACGAGTGCGCTGACCGCGCTCGGGAACATTACGCGGCGCTTTGCGCCTCCGTCGGGTAGAAGTCTCACCCGCAAAACGTGCACCGCGCCGGACAGGAAGAAACGGTGATCGTTGTAGTCGGGGTCGGTGACCCCGATCCGGCCTCACCGAGGCCAGCTACAGCGTCGGCTATTTTCTTTAATAGCGCTCAGGTGAGCGCCGTTTCGCAGGGATGTTGACGGAAAAATTACCTTACTCCGTC
>DAITQE010000084.1:4182-9613 GCA_036833235.1 Opitutus sp. | reverse complement strand
CCTTCATCTTGTTCCGCATCGAAAAGGACCTCGGCAGCGGCAAGGTCCGCCTCAAGCGGACGAAGGAATCGCTCTTCGAATCCGACGAGAAACTCTTCGCCTTGCCGGATATTCTCGACGAGGAAAACGGCCCGTACGCCGATCTCCTCGATCACATCACACGCTGCCGCGTGAAAATGCTGAATGACCTGTTCGAGTTTGAATCGAAGCTCACAGTCGACGAAGTCGAAGACCAGCTGCGTGAGGACCAGAACACTCTTTTTATCGAGGGCAAAGCCGTCCACTCGTTCGACGAGCTGACCTCGATTCTCGACTTCATGCCCGCTGGCTATGAGTCCGACGAAGAGCAACCCGCGAAAAGCGTCGACGACGAAGCCGAGGGTGAAGATTTGCCCGAGCTCGACGCCGCCGAGGAAGAGAAGCTGAAGAATGACGAGTCGCTCAAGTGGGACGAAGAGGACGAGGACAAAGAAGACAAGGACGAGGACGACGAAGAAAAGGAAGACGAAGACGAGGACGACGAAGAAAAATCCGAGTCGAAATCCGACGACGAAGAAGAAAAGCCCAAGCGCAAAGCGAAGAAACGCTAAATGTTTTTCCCACGGGGCGGTCACTAGGACCGCCCTTTTTTTTGCCGAGTGCCCATGGCGCGTCAGCGCCGGTAGGGCCCGCTCTCCGAGCGGGCCTCGGACCGCCCGGAGGTCGGTCCCTACCTTGGAATCGTCCGCGTCATCGCAGGCACTCGCATAAATTTTCGGCGCGCCAGGCGATCGCGCCCTACCTCACGCACTACTGTCCACGTAGCTCCGCTGCCATTTCCTTCGCGAAATACGTCAGGATCATGTCAGCGCCCGCGCGCTTGATCGCGAGCAGTGACTCATGCCGGGTGCGGACCAAATCGAGCCATCCCAGCTTCGCCGCGGCGTGCAATTGCGCGTACTCTCCAGAAACCTGATACGCCGCGACCGGTTTGTTCGAGGCGTTGCGCACATCGCGAATGATATCCAAATACGGACCCGCAGGTTTCACCATGACGATGTCCGCACCTTCCGCTTCGTCGAGCGCGAGCTCGACCATCGCCGGACGGCGATTGGCCGGATCCAGTTGATACGTCGACTTACTCAGTAGATGAGTTCCCGCCGCCGTCGCGCTGCCCACCGCATCACGGAACGGGCCATAATACGCCGAGGCGAACTTCACCGTGTACGCCATGATTCCCGTGTCGGTGTGACCCGCGGCGTCGAGTGCTTTGCGAATCGCGCCGATGCGTCCGTCCATCATGTCACTCGGCGCAACGAGATCGACGCCGGCTTGCGCGTGCAACACCGCCATCTTCATCAGAATCTCAACCGTGCGGTCGTTCTCCACATCGTCGCGCGCGGCGGTGAGCACGCCGTCATGCCCGTGTGTCGTGTACGGATCGAGCGCGATGTCGGTCATCACTGTCACCTCGGGGACGGCTTTCTTCACCGCTCGGACCGCGCGCAAGATCAATGCGTCTTCATGCAGCGAGGCGGTGCCTTCGTCGTCTTTCAATCGCGCATCAAGCTTCGGAAAAAGAGCAACGGCTGGAACTCCGAGTTTTGCGAGCGCGCGACATTCCTTCACCAGATCGGCGATGTTGTAACGCATCACACCAGGCATCGACGCGATCGTTTCAGGCGCACCTTTGCCGTCGACGACGAACAGCGGCGCAATGAAATCCGCCGGCGTGAGCACCGTCTCTTTGACGAGCGCCCGCAGGCTGGCCGTGCGGCGGAGCCGGCGCGGACGTTGGGTGAGATCGAGTTTGAAAGAAGCAGCCATGGTCGAAACCGGAACGCTAGCACAGCCGATCCGCATCCGGCCATCCGTTTCTCTAACCGTTACTGGCGCCGGGCGCATCTCCGGGTTGTCGTTTCGAATGTAGGGCCTTCGCTTGCGAAAGCCGCGGTCGTCGCAAGCGACGACCCTACAGGTCCACCGCCAACCGGCAGATGCGCCCACTAGCGCCTGGTTTCTTGGCCGTATCAATTTCGCCCAAACCGCAAAACACGTCTTATACCGTCCGGGAAAAGCGGGTCGGGACTGCCTTCCACGTAGCCCTGCGCGGGAGCGCAGGGATCCCGCCGCTCCCACGGCGGGCTCCAACGAGAAACTAAGCCGCAAAATACGTTTGATGCCGACGGAAGGCGGCTCGTCGTTTGTAGTTCCGCCTTTAGGTGGTTCTGAGATCGAACTCCGCCTGACTGCGGGACAACGTACGCCGAGGCGTCACCATCTCATCGATCGGCCAGCGCACGCACACCGGTTCCGCGGCAATCCGGACACTCTTTCATGAGCAGGATTCGTCCACCCGTACAGTCGCGGCAGAGCTCACGGCCATTCACGCATGATGGGCAGTCCTGTTTCACTACGCTGCCTTTTCCTTTTCCCGTGCCACCGCACGCCGAGCATGAAAGAACCTGACCGTCTTGCACAATTACCCCGGAACCTCCGCACGTTGCACACGGCGGCGTTCCCGGAACGTACGTGTATCCGCGTCCTTCACACACATGGCAGAGCACTGTCCCTTTCCCGCCGCACGTCGGACATGATACGAATGTTTTTATTTTTCCAACGCCTCCGCAGGTCTCACAGCGGCGCGCCGTCGTGAGTTCGGCGTGCCGGTGAGCGATCGTAGGATCGCGATTCCCGGACTGCGCATACAGACGCGCCGCTCGAGCAAAATCCCCTCGCTGATCGAAATACTTCGCTACCTGCACCTGCAGTTGCGCCACACTCGATCCCGTGTTTCGGCTATCAAAAAACCCCGCCGGTGCCGCCACCTGTTCGCGTTCAAACATCTCCTGTACCGCTGCCGCTGTGCGGTCCGGCTGACTGTGCATCAACTCCATCAATAGCGCGACGGATTCGGCACGTTCGCCGGCGATATACGCGCGACACGCCCAGTCACACGCTTGCGCGGCGTCAGGCGCAGTCCCAATTCCTCGAGCATAGCAACGGGCCAAATCAGACGACGCTGCCGTCAACCTCTGCTCTGCCGCGCGGCGATAGAGTGCGAACGCTTTGGCCGGCGATGCTGCCACACCACCGCCTTTTTCATAAAGACGCGCGAGTAAATGCAACGCGAGTGGCGGCGCGTCCGCGGTCACGATGACGCGATTCAGCACACCCACTTCCCGCGAAAGATCGCGTGCCACGTCGTCCTTCGCGTAAAGTTCGAGTAGTTTTGGAACGACGTCCGATTCTCCATCGGCCAATGCAATCTCAAGCCACCGCACCGCCTCAGCATAACGGCCTTGAGCACAGTCCTCTTGCACGACCCACGCACGAGCTTTCGCGTCACCCGCTGCTGCTGTCTCCTCCAAATAGGGATACGCAGCAGTGGCGGCGGCCTGATCAGGTGAGTTCTTCAAGAGCGCCCAGCCGAACGCCGCTCGATAAGGCTGCTTCGTACGCACCGTCGTGCGCAAAATCGACTGCATCCGCGCGACCGCCGTTTGCCAGTCCTCGATCCGAATCGCCCTTCGAGCGCTACGCCAAAGCGCCAGCGTCGCGGCGTCGGGGTTTTCGAAATAATCGCTCGCGGACGCGAGGGCGTTCCAGTCCGCAACAATGGGATCTCCCGGCGGAGCCACCGCGCTGAGCAACTCCAGTTTCAACATCAATTGCGGCGTCATCGCCTCATCCTCCGCTTCCACGAGTTCAGCGCGCAACGTCGCGACGTCCTTGCTGGCCGCATCCGGCTCGCCAATCTGAAACGCACGATAATACGCGGGGTTCTGCCGACTGAGTTTCGCCAACGGCTTTAAATAACTTTCGCGCTGTAGTTGCTGAAACTCCGCCGGCTCGGGAAACTTAATCACTGGCAGTTGTTGCAACCGCGCCTGTGCAGCCGACACGTCGCCGCGCCGGCAAAGGTCGTCGATCTCCGCCTGTATCCGCGCGAATGACTCTTCGGCGGCGCTACGATCGATATGCGCAACAAATTCATCGAACAGTCGCGCCCGCTCGCGCGCCCACGCCTTTTGCGACTCAGGTGTCGAGGAATCCACTGCTCTTCGAATCTTTTCGGCGTTCCAACGAAGATTCTGGATGCGTCCATCGTACCAGTCCAACTTCGCCCGGCGGACTGCGACATCGGCTCTGACCGCGGCAATTCCAGACTCCACCCGCGCATCAGCCCGGCGCTTGAAAAATGTTCCCGTCGTCACGACCGCGCCGAGGCCGATCACGCTAATCAAAACCGGTAGCCGCGGCAGAGACCACTTTGATGCGATCCGAGCAACCGTGGTTGGCACGCTCTTGGGTGCGGGGGGTTTCGCCGGTTCTTCCATCGCGATACAAACCCCTTCTTATCGGAGCAAAACCGGCTGGACTGCAGCACGATCAGCCAGCTCTGTTTAGTAGCTGTAGGCAGCCAGCTTGCTGGCGCGGTTTGAGCGCGAGCGAGCTCGCGGTCTACGGGGCTCGCGAGTGGCGACCGCAAAAAGAAAAACCGTGATCTTCCCGACCTCCCTCGCTCACTCCCAAAATCGTGCTTGAACTCGCCCACGCGTTTCGCGTTCTTGAACCCACCTTGTTGTCCGCCATGTCCCAGCCCACCGGAAGTTTCTGGATCGAGACGTGTCGCGTGCTCCTCACGCGAACGCCGGTTTGTGGTTGTTGAACGACCTCCGACGGTCTGGTCGACCAAACCGGTCGGCTTCGTTAGCAAAGCGTCGTTAGTAAAAAAACAAGGTTCCGCTCCCGCGGAACTTCCGTCAGCGTCCCGCCTCCCTTTTTTCATCCATGGCCATCAAGCTTTTCGACTCGCTCACGCGAGAGATTCGCGAACTTCGCAAACCGGATCCCTCCGATCCGAAAGACGTCTTCAGTTTCTATAACTGCGGCCCGACCGTCTATGCGTCGGCGCATATCGGAAATTTCCGTACGTTCGTGATTAATGACGTTCTCCGTCGGCTGCTCGAACTCGAGTTCGGCGCCAACAAGGTGAAGCACGTGCGCAATTTGACCGACGTTGACGACAAGACGATTCGCCGCGCGCGGGACGAAAACCGCCCGCTGTCAGCCGTCACCACGCAATGGACGGAAAAATTTCACGCCGATTGCGCCGCGCTGAATTGCCTTCAACCGCACGTGGAGCCCTCGGCGACCGGCCACATTCGCGAACAAGTCGATATGATCGAGGTGCTCATGAAAAAAGGAAACGCCTACCGCGCTGCTGATGGTTCGGTGTACTTCAAAGTGTCCTCGTTCGAGAATTACGGCCGGCTATCGCGCGTGAAAGAACGCGAGCTGCAAATCGGTAGCACCCTCAAACTCGCCTCTGCGGATTCCGACGAAAAAGAGGACCTGAGTGACTTTGCGCTGTGGAAAGCACATAAACCCGAGGACGGTGAGAACGGTTGGGAAAGTCCTTGGGGACGCGGCCGCCCTGGCTGGCACA
>DAITQE010000084.1:3021-4172 GCA_036833235.1 Opitutus sp. | reverse complement strand
GGCACATCGAGTGCAGCGCGATGAGCAAGAAGCATCTCGGCGCGACCATCGACCTCCACACCGGCGGCGTCGATCTGCTTTTTCCCCATCACGAAAATGAGATCGCACAGAGCGAGTGCTGCAACGGCCAGACGTTTGCGCGACACTGGTATCACAGCGAACACCTGCTCGTGGACGGAAAGAAAATGAGCAAGAGCCTCGGCAATCTCTACACGCTCGACGACCTCGTCGCGAAGGGATTCTCGCCGATGGCGCTGCGTTACGCGTTGCTCACCGGTCATCCACGCAAGCAGTTGAATTTCTCGCTGGATTCGTTGCACGCCGCGGAAAAAGCGCTCGCGACGCTTCGTTCGCATCGCGCTTCATTGTCTGCAGCGAGCGCAGTTCACGACGCCTTTGCTCCGGTGATTGCCGCGCTGCAGGAAGATTTGAATACACCGGCAGCGCTGGGCGCATTGTTCACGATCGTAAATCGCCGCGAAGGCGAATCGGACGTCACCTCGTTCGACCGCGCGATGTATGCGCTGGGCCTTGACCTGACCGCCCACACTTCGGCCGCAAAAGCAGAAGTGCCGGAGAACGTCACGGCGCTCGCGCAGAAACGCTGGGCCGCGAAACAGGCGAAGGACTTTGCGACCGCCGATGCTTTGCGCAAAGAAATCACCGCCGCCGGCTGGTCAATGCTCGACCGCAAAACCGATTACAAACTCGAACCGTTGAAAAAATAAATCAGGCAGCCCGCGGGCTGCTTCGCTTTATCTTACCGCGAATCTTGGCGATTTGCGCCGGTATGATCATCTCGAAAACTCCGCCGCCTTCCTCCGGATAAAAGAAAATCTTTCCCAGCTTCCGCGCATAATGCACGTAGTCGGGATGCTCGATTTTAATCTTGTCCCCACTCGTCAGCGTAATCTCGACCGGAAACACTTCCGGGTTGGTCAGCAGCGCGTGAAGATCTTCTTTCATGTCACGAAGGTTTATCCCGACCGCTGCCACGCGCAAGCCTTCACTCCTTTCGACTATGGCACGGCTCCACCGTGGGTAGCAGCAGGCGTCCTGCCGCTACCCTGCCCTACCCATTCCGCGAATTGACACGCGCGCATTTTCGCGGCGGTCTTGCCGGTTCAGGCCCTGCAATCGTACGCAGGACC
>DAITQE010000084.1:0-3011 GCA_036833235.1 Opitutus sp. | reverse complement strand
GGACCACAACCAACTCACATCATGGCCATGTCCCCGCTCGAAGAACTCCGCCACTCGGCGTCGCACATCCTCGCGACCGCCATCCTTCGCCTCTTTCCCGAGGCCAAGCTCGATATCGGACCTCCGACGGACACGGGGTTTTATTACGATATCGATCTCGATCACAAATTCACCGCCGAGGATCTTGTTAAGATCGAAGCCGAGATGAAGAAAATCGCGGACGAAAACCAGCCGTTTCTCCGCAAAGAAGTCTCACGCGACGAAGCGACCGAGATCATCAAGGCGCGCGGTCAAGAGCGCTACAAACTCGGCCGGCTCGCCGATATTCCGGAAGGCGAAAAAATCTCGTTCTACCAAAACGGTGAATTCGTCGACCTCTGCGCGGGTACGCACGTGCGCTACTCCTCGAAGCTGAAAGCGTTCAAGCTTCTCTCAATTGCCGGCGCTTACCACCGCGGCGATGAGAAAAACAAGCAGCTCCAACGTATTTACGGCACCGCGTTCCCAACGAAGGAAGAACTCGCGCAATACCTCGAGCGCCAGGAACAGGCCAAGGCCCGCGACCACCGGAAACTCGGCCGCGATCTGAAGCTGTTTCATATCGACGAAGATGTCGGCCAGGGACTCGTGCTTTGGACCCCGAACGGCTCCGTCATTCGCCAGGAACTACAGGACTTCATCAGCCAGGAGCTGCGCAAGCAGGGTTACTCGCAGGTGTTCACCCCGCACATCGGCAAACTCGAACTCTACAAAACCTCCGGCCACTTTCCTTACTACAAGGAATCGCAATTTGCGCCGGTGATCGAAAACGAGTCGCTCGCGAAAGTCCTCAGCGAAGGCTGCCCGTGCGGTGAAGTCTTCGCGCGTCTCGAGGCGGTCTCCGCGCATCTCGCGTCGCAAATCAACGCGCGCACCGGCCGTGAAACGATCGCGCCCGATCGCGTTCGCCCCGACGATCAGCTCCTCGACGGCTTCATGCTGAAGCCGATGAACTGCCCGCATCATATAAAAATCTTCGCGTCACAGCCGCACAGTTACCGCGATCTGCCTGTCCGCCTCGCGGAGTTCGGCACCGTTTACCGTTGGGAACAATCCGGTGAGCTCAATGGCATGACCCGCGTTCGCGGTTTCACCCAGGACGACGCTCATCTGTTCTGCACCGAAGAACAAGTCGCCGCCGAAGTCCTCGGTTGCCTCGCGCTTGTCAAAATCGTGCTCACCACGCTCGGCATGGCCGACTACCGCGTGCGCGTCGGTCTTCGCGATCCCGATTCGAACAAGTACACGGGTGAAGCGGCGAACTGGGACAAAGCGGAAAACGCCTGCCGCGAAGCCGCAAAAACGCTCGGTGTTCCGTTCACCGAGGAACCGGGCGAGGCCGCGTTCTATGGACCGAAAATCGATTTCGTCATCAAGGACGTGATCGGCCGCGAATGGCAGCTCGGCACCGTTCAAGTCGATTACAACCTCCCAGTGCGCTTCGATCTTTCTTACATCGGCGCGGATAATCAACCGCACCGTCCGGTGATGATTCACCGCGCGCCGTTCGGTTCGATGGAGCGTTTTTGCGGCGTGCTGATCGAACACTTCGCGGGCGACTTCCCCGCGTGGCTGGCTCCGGAGCAAGTGCGGCTCGTACCCATCAGCGACAAAGTTAACGATTATGGCCGCTCGCTCCTCGCGCAACTGAAAGCCGCAGGCGTTCGCGCCACGCTCGACGAACACAGCGATAAACTTGGAGCGAAAATCCGTCGCGCCGAACTCGACAAAATTCCCTACACGCTCGTCCTCGGCCAAAAAGAGGCGGAGGCGCAATCAGTCAGCGTGCGTTCCCGAGCGCGCGGCGACGAAGGCGTCCAGCCGTTCGCCGCGTATCTCGAGCGACTCAAAAGCGAGATCGCGACGCGCGCGCTCCCCGCGAAAAAGCCAGCACCCACGACTCCGTAGGTAGGGCCCGACCTCCGGGCGGGCTGTTCGTCTCCTTCTTACCAACGCGCCCCGCCTTACTGCGTAGCGTCAGATCGCCGCGTCACCGCGTTCGCTCGTGCGGATGCGGACGGCGTCGCCGATGTTCAGGATGAAAATTTTGCCATCGCCGATCTTGCCGGTCTTGGCCGTCTTGATGATCGCTTCGACTGCTTTGGACGCGGTCTCTTCCGTGGTGACGATTTCCAATTTCACTTTCGGGAGGAAATCGACCGTGTACTCGCTTCCACGATAAATTTCGGTGTGCCCTTTCTGGCGGCCAAAACCCTTGACCTCCGTCACGGTCATGCCTTCGACGCCAATGGCGGCGAGAGCAGTTTTTACTTCTTCAAGTTTGAAGGGCTTGATGATGGCGATGATGAGTTTCATGGGTCGAGAGGTGCCGGATTAATGGCGATACTACGCCAGCCAGGCGTTACCCGCGGCGCTCAGCGAACTCGTAAAGGTAATCACAACGACGGCTGCCCAAACCAGTGGAATGAGCGCACGTGGGATAAGGTGGTTGAATCGCATGCAGGCGCGTCATGAGCAACAATCATGATCGTGCACGCAATCCGGGACCGCTCAGGAAACCGGTTATGATCAGTCCTCATAGTGCCGTGCAGACTCTCGCACGACCGTCTTGCACAGAAGGGCGTTATTGAAAGGGAAGCCCGCGTGGGCATCCCTTCATAATCGGACCTGCCTGGAGGAGAACCTGAAACCTCACGAACTCTGGCGGAACTACGTTTAGACCGCTGCTTCGCCGCGCTCGTCCGTCCGGATCCGGACCGCGTCTTCGATATTCAGGACGAATACCTTGCCGTCACCGATCTTTCCCGTTTTTGCGGTTTTGACGATGACCTCGATCGCCTTGGATGCGAGTGCATCGGAGATGACGATTTCGATTTTCACCTTTGGCAGGAAATCGACCGTGTATTCGCTGCCGCGATAAATCTCGGTGTGACCTTTTTGACGGCCGAAGCCTTTCACCTCCGTGACTGTCATTCCTTCAACGCTGATGCTCGCGAGGGCAGCCTTCACTT
>DAITQE010000083.1:9319-9646 GCA_036833235.1 Opitutus sp. | reverse complement strand
GTTCAGCGCGGTCAGGCTGACCGCACTACGTGTGCACCGAGACATTTCGAGCTTTGAGCATTCTCGACCCTGACGTGGCACCCAAGACCTGATCTGCGCTCGGAAGCTTGAATAAACAAAACCTTTGGTTACCGGGTCAAAATTGCAAAGTACGCTGGCTTGCGAGGCGACGCTATTCATGGTGCTGGCATGAAACAGGCCGGCTTTTTTTTTGGATTTTTTCTCGCTCTCAGCACCGCGGCGATCGCCGAGAACGCGACTGTGAACGCTGACGTCGAGCAGGAAATCCGGACGCTGGTCGCCGCGCCGCGGGTCACGATTGTGCAC
>DAITQE010000083.1:7923-9309 GCA_036833235.1 Opitutus sp. | reverse complement strand
ATTGTGCACTTGTGGGCGCCGTGGTGTTCAAATTGCAATACGGAGATGCACGCGGATGGCTGGGCAAAATTCGTGAACGAGAATCCCAACGTGAAGATCGTTTTCCTCAATATCTGGCACAAAGGGCAGGCCGGTGCGCCGAAACTCAGAGCGGCGGGACTTGGCGCCCAGGCAAACTTCATCGCGCTCACTCATCCCAATGCGTCGAACAGCCGCGGCGAACAGCTGGAGCAGTTCCTGGGCATGCCGGTTTCCTGGGTGCCTACGACCTGGGTCTATCGCGACGGCAAGCTGCGTTATACACTCAACTATGGCGAGGTGCGGTTCGAAATGTTGCAGCAAATGGTGAACGACGCGGCTGCGGCGTGGTGAACGTCTGGGTACTGCTACGATTGCCGTCGGTGCTGGGAGCGGTGTGAGGGGAAAAACACGTTTGAGATAGCACTGACGGCGGCGCCCCGTAACGTGACGCTGTGACGAAGGAAAACCTCGCCCAAGAAACCCTGAGCCGGCTGGCGGACGGCATGAACGATCCGCAGACGTCGTCGTTTCCCGAAATAATCCGAGTCATTCATACGCTCTCCCGCAGCGGCAGCAGCGTTACCGTGGGCGAATTGGCCGAACTCGTTGAAAAGGACGCCAAGATCTTGGTGAAGGTCCTGCAGATTTCGAACTCGATCAGTTACAACACGGGCAAAGTCAAAATCACGACAGTGGCGCAGGCCATCCAGATGGTGGGTTTCAACTGCGTCTGTTCCATTGCGATGGCGACGATGCTCTTGGAGCAAAACGCCCGCAGCAGCACACCGGAACAGAAGGAAGCCGCCTCCGTCGCGCTCTGCGCCGGCACCGTGGCGAAAGCCATTCCGCACGATAAAGTCGATCCTGCCCTTGCGTTTGTTTGCGCTTCCCTGACGCAGTTCGGCCGGATCGCAGTCGCCACGGTCATGGAGAAGGAACTCGCAGAAGCCCGCAGCTATGCGGGGCTGATGTCGGAAGACGAAGCGTTCGAAAGTGTCTTTGGGCTCAACGAGAAGAAGCTCAACGCCGAACTCCTCAAGTTGAACCGGGTGCCCGAGGAAATCCTCGCCGTCATCACGGGCGAGAGCCGAAGCCCGATCTCAGGCATCGCGGAATTCTCAGGACGGCTGAGTTCTTTCGCGTGCGATTCAACGCTTTCCCCGGCCGATTTCACGAGTCGAACGGCGCAGCTGGTTTCCTCTTTTGCTAAAAAAATTCCGGGAGTTGAAAATCAAGTCGGCGCCATCCTTGCAGCTGCTGGAACGGAATTGCAGGAGCTGAAGCGGAGTTTTGGCGTGACGAGCCTTCCCGCCAAATTTGTCGAGCGCATCCAAGCCAGAGCGGCGAACAAAGCGATCCCTCAGG
>DAITQE010000083.1:0-7913 GCA_036833235.1 Opitutus sp. | reverse complement strand
CCTCAGGTGACGTCGGCAGGCGTAAAGTCGAGTGTGCCGGGAAGCTCGGCAACCGCCTCAATGGCTGAAACAAAACGAGCGGCGCCCAAGCAGACCCCGGATGTCGAGCTGCTTCTCGACGTCCTGAAAGAGCTGCGAGAACTGATTCAATCGAAAGCCAGTGTGGATGAGGTTTGTGGCACGTTGATGGATACGATGCAGAGTGTCTTCAAAGCCACGGAAAGTTGTCTGTTCCTTGGCGAGGAAAAGGATCTCAGAATCGTGCAAGGTGCTGGCCGCGCGTGGAGGAAGTTCAAGCCTCAGGCGGTCATCAATCCTGATGAACGAAGCATCTTCGGTGTATGCCTGACGAGGAACACCACGGTGCTCATCCACGACACTGCCACTGCGTCGCACATCCCGGATTGGTTGAAAGGCACGAATCTTCTGGGGTCTTTCGTAGCGCTCCCAATCAAGGGAGAACGCAAGCTCGGCGTGGTGTTAGTCGGCTGGCCGAACAGTAACCGCATTGTCCATACGGCCGAGCAGGCTGAGCTGACGAAGGAAATTCTGAACGAGGTCGCCAACTATGTTGGACGTTAGAGCGGCTTAAACAAAAGCGTAGCGGTGTTTTCGGGCCGCTTCGTTCCAATGACTGAAGAGCAGGATGTAGGCCGCCCGCTCGCGGGCGCTCCTTAAGCGCGAGCAAGCTCGCAGCCGACAAAGATGAGAACACTGCATCCCATGGGACCCACCGGCTCGGCGATCGGTTCAGCAAAATCAGAGTTCGTGCGACGCCACTTCGAAGGTGCGCGAGCGGTCACAACGCTTTTTAGATTGCTCCACGCCAAGACCGTCGAGCCCGAATGCGGTGGCAACCCCGAGCACGGTGCCGACACCGCAGAACGGGTCGAAGATGATTTTCGCGCGGACCTGGTCACGGGCAAAACGGACCGCGTGAGCCGCGGCGCGCACGCCCATCGCGCGCACCCATGGTAACCGGCCCGCGTCGACGATGATATCGGGCAGCGGTAGCACGTCGGGGCATTTCATCGCGCGTGAAACCGCAATGAGATGCGTGTAACCAGGACGGCCATACGTGAGCAAACCCGGTTCGCGGCGGCAGACGATCTTGTGAAAAAGCACATAGGCGCCCGCATCTTCGGCGGCGCGGACGACCATGGCGCCTTTGTCGATCCACCGGCCGTCGCGCTTGATATCGGATTGGAAGAAGAGCGCGGCGCTCCCGTCCGGTACAGCGTCGACGACGAGGCGAACGGCGGTAAGAAACCATCCGCGCCACTCCGGCAGCGTTAGGTTCACTTCGGAAATGTCCGGCAACGATGTGATGGCGCATGCACCGGCGATTCGTCCATGTGCCTGCATCCACGGAATCGCGTCGGCGCAATGGACCTCGCGCATCGGAGCGACGACGGTGGAGGATACAGGCGAAGATGACGGAAGCATTGGAAAGGAGGAGCGGCGGTCGTCCCGACCGCCATTCGAACGATGAACGCCCTGGACGACGCTCGCTACGTTAAAGCTATTTTAACACGCGCGTACAATGCGCTGGAAGGAGCACGCAACGCAGGGCGGTTGGGGACGACCGACCCGGCCTCAATCCCGGGCGCTCACGCGTTCCCACCGATTTCCGGTTCGATTTCGACCGGAAAGTTCACGGACCTTGCGATGAAACAAAAGCGGTGCGCCTCTGCGTGCAGGGTACGGGCCAACGCGGGATCACCACTGGAAATTTTGACGACCGGCTTCAGAACGACGCGAACAAACGCACCGGAACCATCCGCCGCCTCTTCCATCACGCCTGACGCTGCGTCATGATAATCGACGACAACAATCTGGTTCACGGCGCACAGATGGAGATACCAAAGCATGTGGCATGATGAGAGCGTCGCGACCAGCAGCTCCTCTGGATTGTGACGGCTCGGATCGCCACGAAAACTCGGGTCGCTTGAGCCTGGGATCGGCGGCTTGCCGTCAGCAGTGATGAGGTGATCGCGCCGGTAGCTGCGATAGGTCTTCGTCCCTTCGCCATCGTTGCCGGTCCAATCGACACGTGCTTCGTAGGTGTGTTGTTTCATCGGGTTGGTTGCTCCACTCGCTCATGCTCGCCGCTACGTCGGACCAATCTGTAATTCACTCTGGCGTCGAGTCCAGTCAGCGGAAACGGCGCGTGCTTTGGCGAGATCGTCAACCACCAGGATGAGTTGATGGGCGTGATCACTGTAGAGCACTTCGATATTCACCCCGGCGTCGGCCATCAGCCGGCAGAGCGTACCAAGCTGTCCAGGTACCGCCTGTTTGAGTTTCTGGACGACGACTTCGCGAACCGCGACCACCTCGATATTGGCGGCGGCGAGGGCGCGCTGGGCCGCCATGGCATCCGACACGAGAAAATGGGCAACGCCGCGTCCATCGGCGACGAACGCCCCGCCACCCTCAATGCTAACGCCCGCCCGCCCGAGCGTTTCTCCCAGCGCGGCGAGCGACCCGGGACGGTTTTCGAGGGCAATACTCAGGTCGTGAAGAATTGGGGTCATTGGTGAAAAATGTTTGGGCGGCAATAAGTCGAGCGCACACATGCGAATTGTCACGCGGGAACAGTTCGGTCTCCATCGAAGTATGGATGTCGAACCTGATGTCAGCCGGGTCGCGCGCACGATCGGCGATCCGACGCGAATGAGGATGCTCACGCTCCTGATGGAAGGCCGCGCGCTGACGGCCAAGGAACTGGCGCATGGAACCCGCGTCGAGCCGGCCACCGCCACGGCGCATTTGCGGCGGCTGGTCGACGACTCGCTGATCGTCTCCACCGCGCAGGGGCGGCACAAATATTTTCGATTGGCGTCGGCAGATGTCGCGCACTGCGTCGAGGCACTCCTCGCGGTGGCCGTGCCGGCGAAGGCTCCGCGGGCCGCGCCTCTGCATCCCATTCACGAGGCGCGGTTTTGCTATGATCATCTCGCCGGGAGGCTCGGTACTCAAATTACGGCGACGCTGATCAAACGGGGCCGGCTGCGGCCGGACGGCCGTGATTACCTCGTGCCCAAGAGCGGAGAGCGCTGGTTCGCCGACCTTGGGGTGGATCTCGCGACGATCGCGTCGACTCGTCGACGATTCGCGTTCGGTTGTTTGGATTGGAGCGAACGGCAGGAGCACCTCGGGGGCGCACTCGGAGCAGCGTTGGCGCAACGGCTGCTTGATCTCGGCTGGCTGAAACGAAAGCCCGGAACGCGGATCGTTGGAGTGACGACGCGCGGTGCCGCGGCACTCGCGGAGGAGTTTGGATTTATCGTATCGACGTAACCGTCACCAGAGACCCTGCGCCTGGGGCGGACGAAAACGATGGAGACGCACGAGTCGCCGCATCATGCGCCACCGAATTTGCCTTACGATCCCAACGCGCGGGCGTGGAGCTGCCGACAAACGCGGTGGGCGGAGACGAAAGCGCCAGCTTGCCAGCCAGTCAGTGCCGAGAGCCAGTCTCCGGCGAAGTAGAACGGGCCGTCCGGCGCCTTCAGCGTTTGCTGCATTACGTCGTAGTCAGCGGGGTTGTCCCACGTTATCCATGCTCCCTCGTTGTAACGCACCCGGCCCCACTCGACGGAAAACGAATTGTCGAACTCGGCCCGGTACTGCGGGTGAACTTTCTCGCCTTGCGCCAGCGCGAGTCGCTCGCGTTCGAGGGGGGTGAGGTCGGCGAACACCCGTTTCGGGTCAACCATGTGATAGGCGCCAATCACCACGCCTTTTCCCCGGCTGCCGAAATCGTCGAACGGATAATAGATCTGGGAGATGGGTTGATTGGTCAGAGAGCGGCCGCCGTAGATGTCGTCGTCCTCCTCCCAAAATCGGCGTTTGAACTGAAGCCCGACTTTGCCAGCGAGTTCACCTCGACCTTTTTGCAGTGCGTTCCGCTCCGGATGGTCCAGTTGCGGCCACCGGGCCGGTGGCGCGCTTCGAGCAGGACGCAGTCGTAGCCGAGTTTTTTCAGCTCGTATGCGGTGGACAGCCCGGCAGCGCCGCCGCCGAGGATAATGACGCGCCGGCCTTTACCGGAGGGTGCGCGGCCATCGAGCCGAAATTTGCCACGATCGCGGGCGAGAAGGTCGAGAGCGAACAGTGAACCAAGCGCTGTTGTGATGCCATAGCGGGCAGCGCGGACCACAAAGTGACGGCGGGTAATCGCTCGCCGGGGGCCAAGGGGAGGCATGCGAAGAAGAGATGAGATGCATCGCGGGCGGGCAAGCGAGTTTCAGGTAATACGAATTGCCCATGCCCATCCGATTTTCACTTTGAGGCGGAGGGGCCGGCGCCGTATTCCAGCAATCGGAATCAACCACGAAATCTGGTGCGGCTCGACCCGCAACCAAACCGAAACCACGGAGGGAATGGCCACAAAAAGCACAAAAAGGCGCAAAACCGGGAGGGATCGATTTTGTGATTCCTGAGCCTTTTGTGGCCAAAGCGGATCGTCGCAACCCGCGAAAAACAAGGGCGCGTGGGACACGCGCCCCTACCTCGGAAGCGCGACCTGCGCACGCAAACTATAGACGCGGCAGAGTCAGGCCGCCGTCGACCATGATGACCTGGCCAGAGCTATAAGGAAAATCGCCGCGTGCGAGGGAGGAGACGGCTCGGCCGACGTCGTCGGGAAATCCCCAGCGCGGCTGGACGCACAGTCCTTCGGAAATAAGCTTGTCGTACTTTGAGGTCACGCCAGCCGTCATGTCGGTTTTGATCACGCCAGGACGAACTTCGTAGACGGGAATGCCATCGGCACCTAGACGCACCGCGAAGAGCTGCGTGAGCATGCTCAAACCGGCTTTCGCGATGCAGTACTCGCCGCGGTTGATACTGATCACCGTCGCAGAGATCGACGCGATGTTGACGATTGCGGCGGAAAACGCGGCATCGGATTTTTTCACAGCAACCATGCCGCGCGCGACGGCTTGCGTCAGGAAAAAGACGCCGCGGAGATTGGTGTTGAGGACGTAGTCGTAACTTTCCTCGGAGGTCTCGAGGAGATCGGCGCGCACTTTCGGCGCTACGCCGGCGTTGTTGACTAACAAATTCAGAGCTGAGGGATGCGAATCGAATGTGCCGAGAAAGGCGTGGGTGGCGTTGAGGATTGAGGCGCGCCCGTCGGCGCTGCCGACGTCCCCGCGAGCATACGCGACGCGGATACCGTGAGCGCGCAGTTTTGCGAGCGGCTCGGCGACGGCGTCTTCGGCGCGGACACCGTTGATGACGAGATCCCATTTTTCGGTGGCGAGTTTTTCGGCGATGCCGAAGCCGATGCCACGGGAGCCGCCGGTGATCAGGGCGATTTTATTTTTAACCACGGATTTCACGAGGTGAACACGGATGAGGAGAATGGATGGCAACCACGAAACACACTAAAGACACGAAAGAAACGGAGATGAAGTTGCCCGCGAATGAAGCGAATGGACGCGGAAGGAATCGGAAGTTGCCCACGGAACACACGGAATACACGGAAGAATCGGACCGCAGCCGCATTGAGAAACCGCGAATGAACGCGAATAGACGCGAATTTCAGAGTGAACGGAAAGTAGATCGGGACGATGACTTGCAGCTCACCTTTTACACGATCGCATCTACATAGCTTAAAGCGGGTCGAGGACGTTGGCGGCGGTTTGGTCAGCCGAGTTTTGGGACATCGACCCAGGCGCGTTTGGCCCAGCTTTCGAGGCCGAGTTCGGCGAGTTGAACGCCTTTCGCGCCTTGGAGGAGATTCCATGGGAAGGGCGAACCGGTGACGACGTGTTTCAGGAAAAGCTCCCATTGGACTTTGAATGCGTTGTCGTACGTGTCGTTCGTCGGAACGCGCGACCAGCCGTCGAAATATTTTATGGGGCTGTCGATATCCGGATTCCAAACACAGCGGGGTGTCGCGGATAGATGTTGCGCGGTGCAGTCGCGCAGGCCGGCGACCGCGGTGCCATCCGTGCCGTCAACCTGGATCGTGAGGACGTCATCGCGGCGCACCCGCACGGACCACGATGAGTTGAAATGGCAGATGATGCCGTTCACCAGTTCGAACGTGGCGTACGCGGAATCGTCTGCGGTGCATTTGTAGGGCTTGCCCGCTTCATCCCAGCGTTGCGGGATGTGCGTTGCGCCGAGGCAGGTCAGTGACTTTACCTCACCGAAAAGATTTTGGATTACGTACTGCCAGTGGCAGAGCATGTCGACGATGATGCCGCCATCCTCTTCCTTGCGGTAATTCCAGGACGGGCGCTGCAGTTTTTCGTGCTCGCCCGTGAACACCCAATAACCGAACTCGCCGCGGACGGAGAGAATTTTTCCGAAGAAACCGGTGTCGATGAGATATTTCAACTTGAGCAGACCGGGCAGCCAAAGCTTGTCCTGGACGACGCCGTTTTTCAGGCCGGCGGCGGTGACCTCGTGGTAGAGCGCGAGCGCTTCGGCGGACGTAGTGGCAGTGGGTTTCTCGCAGTAAATATGTTTCTTCGCGGCGATGGCTTTGCGGACGCCGACGGGACGCTGGCCGGTGAGGGTGGCGTCGAAATAGATCTGGTTGGCTGGATTCGCGAGCTCGGCGTCGAGGTTGGTCGAGATGCGCTGCACATTGGTGCGTGCGGCGAGCGCCGTGAGTTTGTCCTCGCTGCGGCCGACGAGCACGGGATCGGGCATGATGATCTCGTGGTCAGAGAGCTTCACGCCGCCTTGATCGATGATGGCCTTGATCGAGCGGATGAGATGCTGGTTGGTGCCCATGCGTCCGGTGACGCCGTTCATGATGATGCCGATGCGGTGGGTTTTCATTTTTGCTGAGAGTCTTGAGTTGGGAGTCGAGAGCGGAAAGGGGAAAGGCGGAGTTAGAAACGGAGTTGGTTACACAGAGATCACGGAGGAGGCACTGAGGACACGGAGCGGAGTTCGACCACGGGAGTGATCGGTTTAAACTCGGTGGTCTCCGTGATCACCTCAGTGACCTCTGTATAACGGATCGGGAGAATAATCAGACGTAATCGCGGTAGGCTTGGATGATTTTCGCGAGGAACTGGTCCTGATCGCCGGACCAGTAGCGGGTGGAAAAAACTTCGACCTCGTTCCAGCTTTCGAAGCCAGTGGCTTCGACCCACGCGCGGATTTGTCGGAGCGGGATGCAGCCTTCACCCATCAAACCGCGGTCGAGGAGGAGATCGGTGGTGGGCGATTTCCAATCGCAGACGTGATACGCGAGAAGACTCTTGAGCCGGCCGCAGCGAGCGATCTCGGTTTCAAGGTTTGGGTCCCACCAAAGATGATACACGTCCACGGCGACGCCGACCCACGGGGAGTTGAGTTGCTCGCAGAGATCGTTGGCCTGGCCGAGCGTGTTGATGGCGGAGCGCGTGTCGGCGTACATCGGATGAAGCGGCTCGATCGCCAGCTTCACGCCGGCGACAGCGCAGTCCGAAAGGAGCGCGGCGATGCCGTCGCGGATTTGCGCGCGGGCTTCGGTGAGAGGAATGCCGGGCACCGCGCCGCAGACGAGCACGACATGGGGCGCGCCGAGCGCGTGGGCCTCGGCGATTGCGCGGCGGTTATCATCGAGGGCTTTTTCGCGGCCGGCCGGCGTTTGCGCGGGGAAAAAACCGCCACGACAAAGCGAGACGACGCTCAAACCATGGTCGCGCAGCATCGCGCCGACCTGCGCGGGATCGTGCCCATCCATGGCATCACGCCAGACGGTGATGCCTTTGACGCCGGCGGCGGCGTAGCGGGCGGCGGCGGTTTCGATGGACCACGGCTTTGTAGTTATCGTGTGGATGCAGAGGCGGGAAAGATCGGGGAGAGCGGTGGCAGACATTGCGTGAGGAAACGGAGATTTTTTACACAGCGATCACGGAGGCGGCACAGAGGTCACGGAGGGAATGGACGGGATG
>DAITQE010000082.1:3826-9664 GCA_036833235.1 Opitutus sp. | reverse complement strand
CTGCCTGCGGACTTTCCGGATTTTGTGCGTGCGCCCGCTGCGGCGAAGCGAATCGCCTTTTTGTCCGGAGAGCCGGATCGCTGGCGCAATGTGCCTGATCCCATCATGCGCCAGTCAGGTGGCAGTTGGACGGACCATTTTCTCGATGTTGAGCAGATACCCGCGGCGGGGTTGAATCCGGCTACCCTGCCGTCATTGCGCTATGATTTCATTGTCGCATTTGCGGCGGGTCGTGCGGCGCATCCGGCGAACTTCCCGCAGATTGATCCGGCAAAGAACCAAGATCACACGCGCGAGTGGCCCGGCTTTATTCCGTGGGCGATCACCGAATATTATGCAAAAGTGAAGTCGTCCTTCGCTTATTTGAAAGCGTTCGAAGAAAACGGCACGCCAGAGGAAATCGCGAATGCGAAGGCCAATGCCATTTATGTCATGGGCGTAATGGGCCACTATGTCGGTGATGCGGCGCAGCCTCTCCATACCACGACCAGACACGATGGGTGGTTCGGAAATAACCCGAACGGTTATACTACCAAGCCGGGGATCCACAGTTGGATCGATAGCGGGTTCATCGCGAAGGTCGGTATCACCCGCGCCGACCTTCTCCCGCGTGCGAGACCTGCGAACCTCATCACGGTCGAACCGCGGCCGGATCATCGCGATCCGGTTTTTGTGGCGGTGATGGACTACCTGCTCGCCCAGCACGCCAAGGTGGAGACAATTTATCAGCTGGACCGGGACGGGAAACTGCGTGCCGATGGCGGAGACACGTCCGAAGGCCGGGCGCTGATCGAGCGCCAGCTATTGAACGGCGGACAGATGCTCGGATCGCTCTGGCTGACGGCCTGGCGCAATGCTCCGCCGGATACATATCTTCGCGGCGAGCTCTTGAAGCGCAAGTTGGCGGCTGCAGCGAAATAGCCTGACCGGAAGAATTCGGTTGAGAGCTGAGAGTCCAGAGTTAGGCAGAACGGTGAACCGAAACATTCCAAAGTTACTGGCGCGAAGCGCGGATTTCCCGGCTTTCAGCTCTAGACTTTCAGCTCTCAACTGAATCCTACGGCTTGTGCTTGCGATCGCGGTAGTGGACGACGCGTACATTTTCGAGTGTCACGAGTCCGCCGCCCATCATATCGTCGAGCACGGGGAGGAACGCTTTGATCTTCTCCTCGGCGTCGACAATTTCGATCACCATGGGTAGATCGTCGGATAGCCGCAAAATTTTCGCGGTGTGAAGATGACTGCAGGCGCCGAACCCCATCGGGCTCCGGAGCACGGTAGCGCCCGCGAGCTTGAGCTCACGCGCCTTTAGCACGAGCGCTTCATAGAGCGGGCTGTGATCATAGCGATCCGACTCGCCAATAAAGATCCGCAGCAGCACGGCGTCTTGCGGGAGATTCATGATTACGATCCTTTCAATGAGGTGAACCAAGCTGCGGCGAGATGCCCCAGCCAAACGGCGACGAGGCACGAGCCGAGCGATCCGGCGGCATTACCAGCGGCCCGCGCCAGTTCGCCGTCGCGTGCGAGATTTAAGGTTTGCAAGCTGAACGACGAAAACGTCGTGAACCCGCCCAGCACGCCGGTCTGAAAGAATTGGCGCGCGGTGGGCCCGACGAGCGTCCGGCCTTCTGGTGCGGTCAGCGTCGCGAAGAATCCGATGACGAAACTTCCTCCGATGTTTACGACCAGAGTGCCCCACGGGAAGGTTTCGCCATAGTGATTCGCGACGAAACCGGAGACGGCGAATCGCGCGACACTGCCGAGCGCTCCACCGAGGGCGATGGCGAGATAAAGAATCATGACGGAGTTGGTAAGAAAGTGACGTAACAGTGGCAGAGCCTTCAGGCGTAGCGCTCTTCTTTCCAGGGATCGGCGGTGTTGGAATAGCCGCGTACTTCCCAAAAACCGAGTTTGTCTTCAGTGAGAAAGCTGATGCCACTGACGAACTTCGCGCCTTTCCAAGCGTAAAGTTTAGGAATGATGACGCGCGCCGGTCCGCCATGCTCGCGTGAAACGGGTGCACCGGCGAAACGCGTCGCGATGAGCACGTCGTCGTCGAGACATTGCGCGAGAGGCACGTTGGTCGAGTAACCGTCGAAACTCGTGAAATAAACGAAGTGGGCCTCGGCTGCTGGTTGCACGAGTTCGTATAGCGTGGTGAACGCAACGCCGCCCCAGTGACAGTCGTATTTGCTCCACGTCGTCACACAGTGAAAATCGCTGACGTCCTCGACCTCTGGTAAAGCGTTGAACTCGTCCCACGAAAACACGGTTGGTTTTGCCACCAGACCACCAATCGAGAGTTTCCATTCGGTTAGCGGAATTTCAGGCTGCACTCCAAGATCGAGCACCGGAAAACCGGTGGTCAGCTTCTGACCCGGCGGCAGTCGATCGGTCGCCGCGACGGTACGACCCACGATGCCACGCGCCTTTTGTTTTTCGGCCCACTTTTGTTTCGCCTCGATGTACCGTGCCTTCGACATGAGCGCCAAAGTGAGAGGCGGCCGGGTGTTTCGCAAGCGCATCGGCGCCGGGGTGCCTCCGAGTTGCCGATTCGAATGTAGGGCCTTCGCTTGCGAAGGCCGCGGTCGTCGCAAGCGACGACCCTACAGGGTCCACCGCCAACCGGCAGATGCGCCCATCGGCGCCAGCCTGCTCGTCAATTCTTGCCGAGGGCAGGCAAAGCTGCGAAACCGCGTGCCCTGATGAACAACTTTTCGACAGTACAAACAGTGCGAATGGCCGTTATGGCGAATGTACTCCAGAGAGGCTCCGCGCCTGAAATCTCACGGTCAGCTTTGCGTTAAGCATGGCGGTATTCGTCAAATCAACACTCGTGGCAGTGCTCAATTCCAACTCGACGTCGCCCAGTAACTGCGGGGGTGAGCGAGTCGTTGTTCATCCATTCGCTCACGCTCGCAGCTACGAAGCAAACAAGCCGGACGATATTGCGACGTCTTGGAACCGACGCGAATGAAGCCCATTCTCGAACTCAGCGGCCTGCGAATCGAACGCGGGGATACCGTGATCTTGAAGCGCGTGGACTGGCGCGTTATGCCAGGCGAACATTGGCTCATTCTCGGCGCGAACGGCTCCGGCAAGACGTCACTGCTCAAAGGGCTCACAGGATTTCTCACGCCGACCGCGGGTGAGTTCACGGTGCTCGGGCAGCGTTACGGCGCGAGTGACTGGCGCGAATTGCGTTTGAAAATCGGCGTGGTGACGAGCGCCTTCACGGCGGCGATTCCGCCGGCGGAAATTGCGCTCGAGACGGTCATCAGCGGGAAATTTGCGCAGCTCGATCTCTGGGCGCCTGTCACCGCGATTGATCGTAGAGCGGCGCGTCGGCTCCTCCGGCTCGTTGGAGCGGCCCGAATTGCAGAGCGACCGTGGGCTTACTTATCACAGGGGGAACGGCAACGAGTGCTGATCGCCCGGGCGTTGATGGCGCGACCGAAACTACTTATCTTCGATGAGCCATGTGCGGGTCTTGATCCCGTGGCGCGTGAGAAATTTCTTCGGCTTATTCAACGCCTCGCGCGACGCGGACGCGCGGTTGCGCCAGCGCTCGTTTTTGTCACACATCACGTTGAAGAAATCACACCCGTGTTCACGCATGCTTTGCTTCTCAAAAACGGGCGTGTGATCGCTGCTGGATCGCGCGACGACGTGCTCACGTCGCGCTGGTTGTCTGCGACCTTTGGCACGGCGATGAAACTGTCACGCGTGGGCGAGCGACTGCGGCTGACGCTTCTGGCGACGTGAGTCCGTTGGCAGAATTAATTCGCGCACTCGATTTGGAATCGGTGTGGATCTACCTTGCGCTATTTTTAGCAGCATCGCTGCTGATGATCTGGCGACTCGAAGCTTTGCTCACGCACGGACTCGAGGGCACCGCACTCGGGACGCTGGTGATGCCGTATTGTTCAGGGCTTGGTAATCTTCTGTTCGTCGCGATTCTCGCGAAGCATCACGGCCCTGGTGAAGAGGTGCTAACCAATTGTGTGGTGAACAATGTCACCAATCTGACGCTCGTCCTGGGGCTGCCTGCGTTGATTTGGGGACTCAGTTTACGGGGGCCGGCGCAAACGAGGAGAAAAACATCTGGCCGCAAAGGTAAGACTGACGTTTCGCATCAACTGAACCGTCTATCGCTTTTATTGACGCTGGCGGCGGCGATTTTTTTTAGTGGCGTGACGTGGGCGTTAGGCAGCGATGGGCAGCTCGATCGTAACGATGGGTTGGTTTTGGTCGGACTGTTCCTGTTTTGGCAGTGCTTCCAGATTTTCGATGTGCTGAAGCACAATGTCCGGGAGCGCCGCTCGTTTCGGGCGATGTTTTATTTCGATTTGGGAATTGTGATGCTTGGAGCGTACGCGTTGTACGTCAGCATCGATTGGCTCGTTACGTGGCTGTCGGGCCAAAAAGGCGGATTCGTCAATGTTGGGAACATTGGATGGCTGAGCGGCTGGCTCATGGTTCTCCCGAACGCCCTGCTCGCGTTCTATTATGCGGCAAAGCGGCGTGCTGATATCGCGTATGCGTCTCAAGTGGGTGACGGGCATATCTGCATTCCGTTTTGCATCGGCGTGAGTGCGATGCTGCAACCGCTCGCGGTGCCGGCATTCTTCAATACGGGCCTCGGGATTCTGATCGCAGTGGCGGTGGCGCATGCGGGATGCGTGATGGCTGCCGGCGGTTTGCCGCGCTGGATGGGCTGGCCGTTGATGGGGGTTTACGCGTGGTTCATTGCCACCGGGCTTTTCGGGTGAGCCGGCCGGCGCGCTAGGGCAGTTGAGAGCTGACCGTTCGTCTTACGGCTGAAGCTCCAGCGGATCCGCGCGGAATTTCTGGCTGAGGTCGAAGAACACGGCTTGCGCTTTCAGCCATTTGGGATCGCGGCGGATCTCGGCCATCGCTCGCGCGGTGTGGTTGCAGACCAAATACGCTGAGCTGCCGAGTTTCAGGCACGCGTCGTAACGCGTCCCACTGGCTTCAGCGGCAAACTCGAAATCGCCGGTCTCCAACGTACGCCCCGCAATGATGGCCCGCAGCGGCCCCGAATCGTCCGGCAGTTGCTGCCGAAAGCTCTCGGCGCGCGGGCCGGAATACGCGAGAACGCCTCCCTTTGAACTCGATGAAAGAATCGCCCATTCATCAAAAACCGGCCGCAGATAAAACGTATCCATGCGAGCAAAGCTGTTTTGAATCTGTTGGCGGGCAGCGGCGAGGTCCATGAACGCGAGAAAGATGAATGTAGGCTGCGTGGCAAGCTGCGGCGCAATTACGACGTGTTAAGACATTGCTAAGTTAAACCGGGCAGATGGTACAACCCTGCGCCGATTCTAGTTCGAAGGCTGCCGCCAGATCTGTGATGATGCCACACCATCATCAGTTTTTCGCCGAAAAAATCTCGTGGAAAAAGGCCTTCATGTGGGCCCAAGACCGGCGATCGGCCGCAGCGTTGTATCCCACACCGTTCAGGCCGGCCGCAGCCGCTTTGTCGGCATCGGGGTTCGTGAAAGCGTGGACCGCTCCCGAATAGCGGATGAACTGATAATCGAATTTACCATCATCCAGGCTTTTGAGAAACGCATCCAAGGCTTCCTTCTTGGTGAACGGATCGAGCGCGCCATGACAGATCAGCATTTTGGCCTTGGTTCTGGACGCCGCATCGGGAGGCGCCGGAATCAACGAGCCGTGAAAACTTACGATGCCAACCAGGGGGGCGCCCGTGTATGCGAGCGCCTGCACAGTCGCACCGCCGAAGCAGTAACCGATCGCTGCCACGTGGGCCGGATCGACGTTTCGGTTTTTCAGTAGCTGATCCAAACC
>DAITQE010000082.1:3413-3816 GCA_036833235.1 Opitutus sp. | reverse complement strand
CCCGCCTGCGCTCGCTCGGCCATGAGCGGCTTGCCATAAAATGGTCCCGAAAGCTCAGCCGCTTTTTTCGGATCAGTCGTGGCAACTCCGGCGCCATACATGTCGGCCGCAAAGGCCACGTAACCCAGCTGCGCGATCTTTTCAGCGCGTCCTTTGACGTAGTTATTGAGCCCCCACCATTCAGGGATGATCAACACGCCAGGAATTTTCCCGGACACGATTTTTGCGTCATCATAAGCGAGGTAACCTACAAGCTTAACGCCGTTGTGCTCATAGGCGACCGAACCAGTAATGACTTTGCCGTAGGAAGAAATGGCCGTGGCTGCGATAACGAGAAGTATGGTTATGAGTTTCATGAGGGATACAAATTTACATGGTCGATAGACACGAGCGACACGCGCAC
>DAITQE010000082.1:0-3403 GCA_036833235.1 Opitutus sp. | reverse complement strand
AACGAGAAGTGTGGTTATGAGTTTCATGAGAAGACAAGTTTACAGAGTCGAAAGACATGAGCGACACGCGCACCGCATGCGCGGTGGCCAATGTCTTCACCTCCGCCTGGCCGTCAAAACGGACGACGAGAAATTCTCGATCAGGCCGAATAACCGCCGGCGATGTAATTCTTGAGATGCTCCGCTTCAGCGCGATTCGTCTCGGCCATCCAGCGTGAAATATCACCGATCGAGATCAGTCCAACCAATCGCCCATTCAACAAGACCGGAAGATGCCGACAGTGTTTTTCCGCGAACATGATCATGATCTGTTCGATCGTGGTCTCTGGAGAAACGGTGATCAGGTTCGCCGTCATCACGTCCGCGACGCGCATGACTTTCGGATCCAGACCGTCGCCGACGACCCGGCGAAGCACGTCGCGTTCGGTAAAAATTCCGATCGGCCGTCCATTCTCGACGACCACAATCGATCCGATCCGGTGCCGGTTCATTTCATCAACCGCGGCGGCGATCGTGACGGTGGCGGGTACAGCGTGAACCACAGAGCCTTTTCTTTCGAGGAGCGCGGAGATGGGTGTATTCATGAGGGGTACTGAGGGGTTAAGTTGACTATGAGATTGGCTGCGGCTTGTCGCAACCTGAAATCCGAAATTCCTTTTGCAAAAAACGAGTATCAGATTTCAGGCGATCACCGTCCGCGAAACATGGGCCATCAATCGTGTGCGTCGCGAGCGTCTGCACCCCGTGCTCACATTTTCGGGCACAAGCGCACGCGTTTAAGCTTAGCAGGATGATGCTGTCTCCATTTGGAATCTGCGTCGTAAGTTCGAAGCCCGTAACGCTTGCGCGTTTCTCCTTATGGCGTTTGTTCATCACCATGAGCTTCGGAAAAATTCTCCTGATTATCGTCGGCGCACTGGCGGCACTGGCCCTCATCATCGGTCTGTCGGTGAGCGGCATTTTCAACCGGCTCGTCACGCTCCAGCAGGGCACGGATGCGGCATGGGCGCAGGTGCAAAACGTCTATCAGCGCCGCGCGGATTTGGTGCCGAATCTGGTCAACACCGTCAAAGGGGCGGCGAATTTTGAGCGTTCGACGTTGACGGAGGTCACCGAAGCACGCGCCTCGGTAGGGCGGGTCCAACTGCCTGCGACTGGCGCGCCCACCGATCCGCAGAAATTTGCCGAGTTCGAGCGCGCCCAAGGCCAGTTGAGTTCCGCGCTCTCGCGCCTCCTGGTTGTTTCCGAACGGTATCCGGATTTGAAGGCGACGGCAGCGTTCCGCGATCTGCAGGCGCAGCTGGAAGGAACAGAGAATCGGATCGCGGTCGAGCGCGGACGTTTTAACGAAGCAGTGCAGGCCTATAACACGGCCATCAAACGTTTTCCTGCAGTGCTCTTTGCCGGAATGTTCGGTCATACGCCTCGACCTTATTTCACGTCGACCGCTGGCTCCGAGACGCCGCCAAAGGTCGAGTTTGATTTTGAATCGAAGGCCGCACCGAAGAAAACGTGAGGCCGGCAAACGATAGGTTGTGCCGCGTATTCCGGGAGCGCGGTCGCTCCCGGCCGCAGGTCGGTTTCTTCCGCACGCGAAGCGGCCGGCGGTGGCCGCGCTTTCAGGGAATGCTGCGGGCTTTGGGACTGGTGTTTGCAGTTTTCGTCACGGGCGTGCGAGCGGCCGAAACGATTCCGCCGGCGCCGCAGAATCATTTTAACGACTACGCGCACATTGTCGCACCGGACGTGGCGCGGCAGCTGAATAGCGAGCTCGACCAGTTTGAGCGCGACACATCGAACCAGATCCTCGTCGCCATCTACCCGCGCATGGAGTCGAACTCATCGGTTGAGGATTATACCGTTCGAGTCGCGCAAATGTGGGGCGTGGGAACCAAGGGAAAAAGCAACGGCGCGGTGTTGTTCTTCTTTCAAGAGAGTCACGACATTCGAATCGTGACCGGATACGGATTGGAAGGCGCGTTGCCCGACGCTTTATGTAAGCAGATCATCGAGAACGAAATTATTCCACGCTTCCGCCAAGGGGATTTCACGGCGGGCGTAACCGCGGGCGTGCACGCGATGATGGCGGCGACAAAAGGCGAATACCGTGGCACGGGTCGGACAGCGAGAGACACGCGTGGGAACCGTCGTTCGAATGGATCGAACGGCATCGGCATCGTGGTGCTATTCCTCTTTATCGTGCTCAGCTCGATTTTCGGCCGACGGCGCAACGTATTGTATCAGCGGGGCGGACGCCGCGGATTTTGGATGGGACCGGGAGGATTCGGCGGTGGTGGCTGGGGCGGCGGCGGAGGCGGCACCTTTTCCGGTGGCGGAGGGAGCTTTGGTGGAGGCGGCGCGGGAGGAAAGTGGTGAACCATGAGCTTCTTTTCAAAAACACTGGCGATTGATCAAGCCCGCGTTGTCGCGGCGATTGGGGCGGCGGAATTGAAAACCTCGGGTGAAATTCGCGTGTTGCTCGCGCGCGGCCGGACGGAAGACGCGATGGCGACGGCGAAGGCGCATTTCGAGCGACTCGGCATGACGGCGACGAAGGAGCGCAACGGCGTATTGATTTTTCTCGCATCGAAATCGCGGGCTTTTGCGGTGATCGGCGACACGGGTGTGCACGAAAAATGCGGCGAGGTTTTTTGGCGGCTGCTGGCGGCGGAGATGGAGCTTCATTTCAAGCGTGCCGAATTCACCGAGGGATTGGTCCACGGCATCGAAAAGGCGGGCGCGCTGCTGGCGGAACATTTTCCGCGCGGGGCGGATGATCGGAACGAGTTGCCGGACGAGATTGAGGAGGCGTGAGCCGAATGCGCGGATGGCCGCGGACCTTCCAGCAATCGGCGCGGGCGCCCAAGAAATCGGCCATGCTTTGCTCGGGCGCAGATCAGGTTTTGGATGGCTCCGAAAGTGGCATGGGCAGGATGCCAAGGCAGGATGCCCGTGCCACGTCAGGCGCTCCCACCGCTCAAAACCTGATCTGCGGCCCTTTGCCTCAACTTGACGAAGGTGATCGTTGCTAACTTCGCCGGGCGAGGAACTGCTCGTAGCGATCATGGGTCCATGCCTACATGCGCAAAATATTCATCACACTTGCTGTGCTCTTCGCCCTGCAGGGCGCGTTCTCCGGATGTCTCGTCGCGCCCGACCATCGCCGCGATCATGACGATCGCGGAGAACACCACGACGATCGTCGGGACCACGACTACCATGAGGATCGCCACGACCATTGAGCCGTGCCTTCCGCCCCGATCTCAGCGCGGGAACAGTTTGTCGAGTGCGCTGAGATTTTTAAGAGGCGGCGCTTTCTTATCCGATAAAGGTGCGGTAACAATGGGCCGTGGAGATGCAGCGGTTGACGATACTGCCTTCAGCGGCCGTCCTGATAACTCAG
>DAITQE010000081.1:4544-9679 GCA_036833235.1 Opitutus sp. | reverse complement strand
AAAAAGAAAACGTAGCCGAGCTCATCTAGAGCCTGGCGAAGTTTCGCCGGCGGCGCATCGAGCGTTACGCCCAGTCCGGCGAGCAGATCGGCACTGCCACATTTCGAGGTGATCCCGCGATTGCCGTGCTTCATCACTGTGACGCCCACACTCGCCAGCACGAGGACCACCAAACTCGAGACGTTGAAGCCACCGGCATGATCGCCGCCAGTGCCGACAATATCGATGGCCTTGGACGCCCAAGCTTCAACGCCAGGGTTTACCGCTCGGGCACGGAAGACCTGCGCAAATGCCGCCACTTCCGCCGCCGTTTCTCCCTTTACCGCCAGCGCGGTCAAAAAAGCGGCTTTGCTCTCATCGTCTTCCTCGGTCGCGGCCAGCGCGATTGCCGCGGAAACAACCTCCGCCGTCACCAGCTCGCGTCCGGTCGCTAGCTGCGCGGTGAGGTCGTCGAGAAGAGGCATGCGTCGAACGAGTGAGGCGACTGCCGCCTGGTCCGCAAATAAATTTGCGCCGTTCGCAGAAAGTTGAAACCAACGCGGCGTGCGAAAATCCTTCCTGCCGTTCGCTTTTCTGCTGGCTTCGCTCGCCTCCGCGCAGCCAGAGCCCGTCAAACCCGCTGCGGATATTGCGAACCCGGCGGCTGAGTTGTCAGTCCCCGACGCCATCATCCTCGGCACCGTCGAAGGCGTGACAGAGTACCTTCCTGTCTCTTCGACGGGGCATCTCATCATCGCCGGTCACGCTCTAAAGCTGGATTCAGAGCAGCCGTTGACGAGCACCGACGGCCGCCCGCTTTGGTATATCAAACCGTCGAAAAAACACCCCCAAGGCAAGGCGCTGACCCTAAAGCTCGCTGCAGACACATTCACGATTGTGATCCAATTCGGCGCCATCGCGGCCGTCGCCCTCCTCTATTGGCGCCAGCTTTGGTCGATGGTCCGCGGCTTGTTGGGCCGTGATCCGGCGGGGTTACGACTGCTCCGGAATCTCCTCGTCGCGTTCCTTCCCGCCGCATTCATTGGATTGGCGATCCACGATTGGATTGATGCCCACTTATTCTCCGTTGGAGCCGTCATCGCCGCACAAGTTGCCGGAGCAATTCTGATCTTTTGGGCCGAGCGCTACCGTCGGCGGCGAGTCTCGCCTGCGACTGAACGGCACGCGGTCGAGGCAATTACCGTTCCGCAGGCTTTGAACATCGGCCTGTTGCAATGCGCCGCGCTTTGGCCGGGTATGAGTCGGTCGATGATGACGATCGTGGGCGGTTACATTGCTGGCTTGGACCCACGACGGTCAGCCGAATTCAGTTTTCTACTGGGCTTTGTCACCCTTAGCGCCGCTACCGTTTTTAAGAGCTACAAAAGCGGCGCGGCGATGATCCAAGTGTTCGGTTGGCCGCACGTGCTGCTGGGGTGCGTTGTCGCCGCGATCACGGCGGCGATGGCCGTTCGGTTCCTCGTTGGCTGGCTCTCGCGCCACGGCATGGTTGTTTTCGCCTATTACCGCCTCGCGCTAGCTGTGGTGCTGGCAGCGCTCACGTGGTGGTAATTCAGCGAGTGTCGCTGGATGACAATCACAGCCTAAACCCACGGTCTTTCGTTTTGATCGCACAATCCGTTACGTGGTAGGCTGCGAGCTTGCTCGCGCTTCAATCGCGCCAGCAAGCTGGCAGCCTACAAGATACGATTCCAAAACAAAAGACCTTGAGCCTAAACCGCACCGTGGCCACATGGCGCTTGACGCGACTATTGGCCGTCTTTTACTTCGACCCTTTCGTGCTTAAGCACACGCGTTTCGTCGCGGGCGCTGCGCATCAATAAAACTTTCCTCCCATGGCCAATCCGAAACGCAAGCAGTCCAAACGCCGCAGCGCCAACCGCCGCGCCGGCAACGCTTTTATCGCTCCTGAGTTCGCTAAAGATCCGACGGATGGCAGCGCCTTCCGTCCGCACCGCGTAAATCCGAAGAACGGCATGTATCGCGGGCGCCAAGTGATCAACGTCGAGGTCTAACCTCGAATTACGTTACCCGACCGCGGTTCACGCGAATGGGAACTCCTTCCGGCCAACCCGGGCGAATAGCGGTCGACGCTATGGGCGGGGACCTTGGTCCGGCCGAGGTGGTTGAGGCTGTCCGCCTCGCCCTCAAGCAATACCCTGCGCTTAATCCGATCACCTTGGTGGGTGACGAAAAAGTGCTGGGACCTTTGTTGCATCGCATCGGTTCTGACCGGCGCCATCTGGTGTCGATTCACCATGCGTCGGAAGTCGTCACGATGGACGACAAGCCGTTGATGGCTTTAAAGCGCAAAAAGGACTCGTCCATGATCCGGGCGATCGAGTTGGTGAAAGATGGCCAGGCGCGGGTCGTCGTCAGCTGCGGCAATACCGGTGCGCTCATGGCTGCTGGAACCCTGCGTCTCCGCACAATGGAGGGCATCGCCCGGCCCGCGCTCGCCGCCGTCGTCCCTCGCGAAAATGGTCATTTCATTTTGATCGATGCCGGCGCAAATCCCGATGCGAAACCGGAACACCTTGTTCACAACGCGATCCTCGGGAGCCATTATTGTCGAGTGATGCTTGGCGTCGCCTCGCCACGCGTCGGCCTCATGACCATTGGCACCGAAGATGGCAAAGGGAACGCGTTGATCACCGAGACCAACGATCTGCTTCGCCGCATGGGCAATCTCATCAACTACTTCGGGCCGATCGAAGGGTTCCAAGTTTTCGCCGAACACGTCGATGTCGTCGTCTGTGATGGGTTCGTCGGCAATATCATGCTCAAGAGCTGGGAATCGCTCGTGACCTTTTTTCGTGGCATGCTCCGCGAGGAACTGCAGGCGAATCTGATGCGAGCAACGGGCGCGTTGTTGTCGAAAGGCGCGTTCAGTGCACTGAAGGAGCGCATCAATCCCGAGCGTTACGGCGGAGCGCCGTTGCTCGGACTCAAAGGCAATATTCTCAAGGCCCACGGCTCCTCCAACCGCCATGCGATCAAGAGTGCGATCCACGCGGCGAGTCAGATCATCCGGGCTGATATGAATCAACGCATCGAGGGCGACATCGCGCGCGCCAACGATCTCCTCGCGGTCCCAGTCGCCTGAGGGGCGGCTGAGTATCTGCCGCGTTTTCGCGACCATTCTCATGGCCAACGCCTCCACTGTGATTCTCGGCACCGGTTCGTTTGCTCCCGCACGCGTCCTGTCCAACGAAGAACTCTCCAAGACGGTTGACACGTCCGACGAATGGATCCGCACCCGCACCGGCATCCGCGAGCGCCGGATCGCCGAACCCGACGAAAACACCTCCGACATGGGCGTTCACGCCGCGCGAGCCGCCTTGGAGGATGCCAAGCTGCAGGCCACCGACATTGATTTGCTGATTGTCGCAACAGTCACGCCTGATTTCATAATGCCCGCAGCCGCGTGCATTATCCAGCAGAAGCTCGGATTGCGGAGCAACGTCGCGTGCTTTGATTTGAACGCCGCCTGTTCCGGTTTCGTGTACGCGCTCGACACTGCGTGCGCCATGCTCACGTCGGGGCGTTATCGAAAAGCACTCGTCATCGGCGTGGAAAAGCTTTCGACCGTGGTGGACTGGCTGGATCGGACCACCTGCGTGTTGTTCGGCGACGGCGCTGGAGCAGCCGTCGTTGGATTAAGCGATACACCAGGGATCGGCCTGCTCGGCACGAAATTGGGAGCGTATGGCGCGAGCGTGGATTTGCTTTACATCACCCATGGCGGAAGCCGCCAGCCCACGACGCCCGAATCGATCCTTTCGAACGGGCACTGCATCAAAATGAAGGGCAAGGAAATCTTCAAACTCGCGGTCCGCGCGATGGATGAAGCCGCCCGGGATATACTGGAACAACAGCAAGTCAGCGCGGATCAGATTGCACTCGTGATCCCCCACCAAGCGAACCTGCGTATCATCGAGGCAATTTCACAATATCTGAAGCTTCCTTTGGACCGGTTCGTTATCAACGTCGATCGCTATGGCAACACGTCCGCGGCTTCGATTCCGATCGCACTTGATGAAGCGCGTCGGACCGGGCGGATCAAGCCAGGCGATCTTACATTACTCGTCGCATTTGGGGCGGGCTTGACCTACGCAAGCGCGCTGATTCGCTGGTAAACCTCTTTGCATGCCCACCATGTCTGTCCGCGCTCTCGGAGCTCTTAGCCTTATTGTTTCCCTGTTCTGCCTCCTCGCGAGTGCCGCCAAAGCGGATCTTGTTTGGAATCCTGACACGGGCTGGCGCATCGAGGGAGGCGTGCTCTCAGGAGTCGGGGGCGCCAGGGAACACAATGCGCTCGATCTCATGAACAAGGCGCGGGCTTACGAGGAAGTCGGTAGCAAGGGCGCTGCACTTCGCCGCTACAAAAAGGTCGGCAAGAAATATTCGTCGTCGGTTTACGCCGCGGAAGCGTTTTACCGCAGCGGCAAGCTCTACCTCTCGCGAAAGCAATACTACAAGGCCTTCGAGAACTTCATGCAGGTTACCGCGCGTTATCCGAACACGAAGCATTTCAATGAGATCATTGGTGAAGAATACCGCATCGCCAGTGCCCTGCTCGATGGCGCGCGCAATCGGATTTGGGGAATTATTCCCAGTTTCAAAAATCGCGGTCGCGCCATTCAGTACTTTGAAGTGATCATCAATACCGCGCCTTACAGCGATTATGCGCCGCTGGCGCTTATGAACAAAGCGCGCGGCCATCTCCGCGAACACGAAATCGACGAAGCGATCGATTCACTCGACCGGATGATCAATTTGTATCCGCAGAGCCTGCTCGCGCCGGACGCCTACCTGAAGCTTGCGCAGACTCACGCCCTGCTGGTCGACGGGCCGAACTACGATCAAGGCTCCACGAAGGAGGCGATCACCTACTTCGAAGATTTTGTGATCCTCTTCCCCAACGACACGAATGTTCCGGCTGCAGCCAAGGGGCTCGACTCGATGAAACAGGTGCTCGCCCAAAGCAAAATCAACCTGGGGAATTTTTATTTCTACAAGCGCGGCAATTACACCGCGGCCCGCGTGTTCTATAACGAAGCAATCACCTCCTATCCGGACTCCCCCATTGCTGCCAAGGCGAAGCAGAAGCTGGCCGAGGTTGAGCTAAAAGC
>DAITQE010000081.1:0-4534 GCA_036833235.1 Opitutus sp. | reverse complement strand
CGGCGCGTCCGGCGATGGCGATTGTCGCTCTTGGGAGCGCGGGCGTCCCGCCCGCTTCCGATCAGCGGACGAGACGCTCGCGCTCCCAATGGAATCTACGTGAGCGAAGTCTGACTTGCTCAACAGCCCGCCCGGCTCTCCACTTCGATCCGGCATGACATCGCGGCTCACGTTTCTCCTCTGTTTCTTATCGGCCGCCTGCTTGTGCGGATTGGTTGGTTGCTCCCATTATCAGTTGGGCACTGGGGGAAAACTCTCCTTCACGACGCTCTACGTCGAACCCGTGGAAAACAAAACGTTTCTCCCGCAGGCACGCGCGGTTCTCAGCACGCAAATCCGTGAAGCATTCGAACGCGACGGTCGCGTTCAGCTCGTCAATTCCGCCGAGGTCGCAGACGCCACGCTCGAAATCACCATTCGCGATTACCACCGCGATGTCTCGTCCGTTCGCGAAAACGACACCGGCCTGGCGCGCAAGTACGCCCTCACCCTCGGGGTGGTTTGTACACTGCACGACAACCGCAAAGGAGCCGATCTCTTCACCGGCCGTACCATCGCCGCTCAGCGCGATGCGTTCACCGATCCCGATCTTCCTTCCGACCGCTATGGTGGACAGCTCCAGTCCGAGTTCCAGGTCCTTCCCTTGCTCGCGGAAGCACTCGCCAAGAAAGTTACCCACAGTGTTCTCGATGTTTGGTGAGAAGATTCTTGGCGCGTCCACCTTTCTGAGCGCTCGAGTTTCCGACATGAGCGAGACGCCCATGAGTTTGAAGAAAGCGGAGGCGCCGCCCGACAGGCTCTCGTCGCTACGAAATTGCTTGGCGTGAGCGGACTCGGCGCTTGCTCTAGATCGTCGTGACCATTCACCCGCCGATCCTCGCGCCTTCGCTGCTTGCCGGCGATCATGCGCACCTCGCTGCCAGTGCTCGGCTGGTCGAAGATCTCGGCTTCGCCTGGTTGCACGTCGATATCATGGACGGCCATTTTGTGCCGAATCTCACGTTCGGCCCCGCGACAGTCGGCGCTCTTCGAAAGCACGGCATCAAACTTTTTTTCGACACCCATCTCATGCTTTCCGAGCCCCACCGATACGTGGAGCCATTCGCCAAAGCCGGTTCCAATCTGATCAGTATTCACATCGAACCCGCGTATGATCACGCTGCGACTCTCGCGCATATTCGGGCGTTAGGTTGTGAAGCCGGAATCGTTCTCAATCCTGATACTCCCGCTTCCGCGATCGAACCGCTCCTGGCTTCCGTGGATCTCGTGCTTGTCATGACGGTTCAACCCGGTTTCGGCGGGCAATCGTTTCGCACCGATCAAATCACCAAGCTCCAGCAGATCGATAGATGGCGCCGCGAACGAGACCTCTCGTTCCGTCTCGAGGTTGATGGCGGCATCGACCTGGAAACCGGCAAAGTCTGTCGTGCGGCCGGCGCGGATACGTTCGTCGCCGGCACAGCGTTCTTCAAAGCTGACGACAAGGCGGAGTTCGCTAAGGCGTTTTTCGCGATGTAATCGTCGGGCGGGCTCGACAAGGTCTTTTGTGTTGAAATCCCAATTTGCCGGCCCAAGAGACCCAGCTATTTCCAAAACAGCTCCCGGTGATCACCAGTGGTTAATCCTTCGCCGAATTCGCAGGCATTCGTTTCCGCGTGACCCCGATCTACTTCGCAACGGCTGAGGAGTTTCGCCGTTGGCTCGAAGCCCACCACGCAAGTGCCGCCGAAATCGTTATCGGTTTCCACAATAGATCCGCCAAGAAAACCGGAATCACCTGAGTTGGAAACAGAGCGCGATGTATCGCGATGTTTTCGCGCTCTACGAAACCACCCTCAAGCGCAATCCGGACTGCTGGATGGCCCACAACAACCTCGCCATGACCTTGGCCAACGCCGGCCGCGTCAGCGAAGCCGTTCCCCACGTCGAACAGGCCCTCAAGCTGCGGCCGGATTTTCCGGAAGCCCTCAACAACCTCGGCGACGATCTGATCCAGCTCGAGCAGCCGCAGGAGGCGATCCCCTATCTCGAAAAGGCGATCCGACTGCAGCCCTCCTATGCCGTTGCGCAGCGCAATCTCGGCCGTGCGCTTGCCATGGCCAACCACACGCGTGAAGCGATCCCGCATTTCGTCGAAGCCGCCCGGCTCAACCCCGCCAATCCCGAGGCGGAACTCAACTGGGGCATCGGCCTGATGCTCACCGGACATTTCAACGACGCGGTTCCTCATTTTGAACGCGCCTGCACTCTCGACCCGACGCCCAACGCCCACCTCATGTTCGGCCGCGCGCGCCTCGATCATCACAACTATGAACAAGCCGTCACGCACTTCCGCGCCGTGCTCGAATTCGACGACAATTCCGCCGAAGCCCATCTCAATCTTGCTCTCGCCCTCCGTGCGCTAGGCCAGACCAACGAGGCCACCCAGCATTTTCGTCAGGCGCGCCAAGTCGGCGCCAACCCTCCCTGATACCCGAATTCAGTAGCTTGTCCTATTGCTCGATTGGGTGGTGTTTCCATTCGTGTTCATCCGTGTCCATTCGTGGTTCAACGGCATCGTTACGGCTTTGATTTGCCCGTCGACGTTGCCCGTCAGAATCGGTTGTCATCCCGGCTTCTTTCGTTTGCCTGAACCCGTGCGCCGGATTCACCCATGCACCTTCGAAATCTTCTCGTCTCCCCGCCAGACGATCACCATCGCGTCTCTCCCCATTCTTCACCTCTGCCTTTGACCGCCACCTTGCAAGACGTAGCTGATCGCGCCGGCGTGCACCGCTCGACGGTCGCGCTGGCGCTGCGGGACGATACCCGGATTTCCGCGGTCACCCGACAACGCGTAAAATCGATCGCCCGGGAACTCGGCTATCAACCCAACCCGCTCGTCGCGGCGCTCATGAGCACACGGCGGTCCGGCAATCCGCTGAAGCACGTGACCCTCGCCTATGTCACGAATTACCCGACCGCGTTTGGCTGGCGCCCTGAACACCACGACCGACCAGTCTTTTTCCCCGGCGCCCTGTCGCGAGCCGAAGATTTTGGCTACAAACTCGAGCATTTCTGGCTGCGCGAACCTGGCATGACGCCAGAGCGCTTTTGCCGCATTCTCGAAGCGCGCGGCATTTACGGGCTGATCATTGGACGATTGCCTCCCGGTGAACACACGCTGCAATTCGCCTGGGACCGATTCTCGTGCGTCGCGCTCGGCATGACGCTTCAATCGCCGCTGCTGCATCACGTCACCGAAAACCATTTCGAAGCCGCCGCGCTCGGCATTCAACGCTGCATCGAACGTGGGTATCGGCGGATCGGATTCGCATTTTCCGAAGCCAACGACAGCCCGCGGGTGGGCGAGCGTTGGCTCAGCGCCTATGCGGGCGGCCAGTTGCGACTCGCATCGACCGATCGGATTCCGATCTGCCCCGGCGACCCGGCGAGCGAGGCCGAATTTGCGCAGTGGTTCTGCGCCAACCAGCCGGACGCGCTGCTCGTCACGCACGCCCGCCCGGTCCTCGGCTGGCTGCGCAAACTCGGCAAGGAAGTGCCGCGCGATGTCGGCTTGATCGATCTCGCGGGCGATCACCCCGAGCTCAATTGTGCCGGAGTGTGCTGCAACCCGACCCGGATCGGTGCGCTGGCCATCGAGATGCTGATCGGATTGATGCATCGCAGCGAAGCCGGCGTACCCGCCACCCGGCACGAGATTCTGCTGACCGGCGAGTGGCGCGAAGGCTTCACCCTCCCCCCGCCACCGGCGTGAACCGAGGTCAGCCATGTTGCGCGTTCGCCGCGCAACATGGCACGCAAGCGCGCCTACATCCTTTGTCCCGCCTCCGAGGCTATACCTTCTGGCCTCCTGATCTTCGTTCCTTCCGTCTTCCTCTCTCGCGTTCTTTTTCCCTTCCCCTCTCTCGTTCTTCCGCTCTGTTCAACAATGCGCGCGTTGCCGCGCTTGAGTCATCCCCTGCGGAGGATTGCTTTGCGCTTCGTTATCTCCGGCCCGGTCGACCCACCCGACCTGCCCAGCCCCTTTGCCTCTTGTGACCACCTATTCACCCTTTCCCGTGTGAGCGTATTTGCATTGGCTGCGCCTGTTGCCAACGCGCGCGAAAACCCACACGCCTCCGCCCCTCAGTCTCCGATGGTTTCCGATTCAATTTTCTCAAAGCCTCAACCCAACCTGACTACCTAGACATGAACCCAAAACTCCACCACCACCACCACCATCCGCTCGCTCCCTTCTGGGCTGCCGCTTGCTTCGCCCTCGGTGCCTCCTCCGCGTTTGCACAAACCACCACGGAGCCCGCTGCACCCGAGAGCACTGCGAAGCCCGACGAAGTTATTCAACTTTCCCCTTTCGAGGTCGTGGCCGACACGAAGGGTTATTTTCAGGCCAACACGATGTCCGGCACACGGCTCAACTCGAAGATCGAGGACTTGGGCCAGTCGATCACCGTGATGACCAAGGAACAGATGACCGATTTCGCGATGCTCGATATCAACGACGTGTTCGATTACATGGCGAGCACCGAGGGCA
>DAITQE010000080.1:0-9686 GCA_036833235.1 Opitutus sp. | reverse complement strand
GCGTACACCGCGTCAGCGACGAGATTTTTCGTACCCAACCCTTCTTCGACGTGCGCCAGAAAATGATCAGCCGCCTCGATCAGATAGGCGCTTTCCCCGCGCGTGGTCGCCGGCTCGGAATAGCCGTGATCCTGCAGCACGCCAGCCGTGGTGCGAGCTGCGCGCTGACACGCCCGCTTGAACGCATCGAGCTGGTCGTACCGCACACCGGACGATTCGTAGGAGAGAGACATGAATCAGAACGACGAATGACGAATGACGGATGACAAACGACCACTCGCCAAAGTAGGCCTATGGAGCGCCCCATTGGGCATTAGGCATTGGTCATTGGTCATTTCAGTACGCCCGGCCTTCGCTCTTCTCGTAATAATTCACGAAAGCCTGGTTCACGACGCGATAGCCGCCCGGCGTCGGGTATTTGCCCGTAAAATACCAATCGCCCGTGTGGTTCGGCAGCGCAGAACGGAGATTTTCGATGCTCTGGAAAATGATTTCGATTTCGCCCTCCCACTCGATGCCCTTCGGTCGCACGCGCTCGACAATTTTGGCGGATATTTCCTCCGGCGTGAACGACTCGTAGATTTTGCGCACGTGATTCTGGGTGCCGCCACTGGCGACTTCATCACGACACAACCGGTAAACCTCCTCGAGGACCTCGGCCTGACCCCGCTCGCGGAGCAATTCCACCGCGGCCTCGAAGGCGATGAATTTTCCCACTTCGGACATGTCGATGCCGTAACAATCTGGATACCGGATCTGCGGGGCCGTCGAGACGATCACGATCTTGCGCGGGTTTAACCGCGCCAGAATGCGCAGGATCGATTTGCGCAACGTGGTTCCGCGCACGATCGAATCGTCAACGCACACCAAGTGGTCGCCTGGTTTTACGGAGCCGTACGTGATGTCGTAAACGTGGCTCGCGAGCTGATTGCGCATGCCTTCCTGTCCGATGAAGGTCCGCAACTTGATATCTTTGCTCACCACCTTTTCGCCGCGCGGCCAGTTGCGCAGAATCAAGTCGTCAAGCAGCGCCTCGGTAATTGTCCCGTTCTGGCTCGCCTGCAAAATCGCCGCTTTCACCTCGTCACGGCGACGCTCGCGCAGCGCGGACATCAATCCGTAGTACGCCACTTCCGCCGTGTTCGGAATGAAGCTGAAGACGGTGTTCGCCCAGTCGCCATTGATCGCCTTGATGACTTGGTCCGCCAAACCAGCACCGAGCGCCTTTCGCTCCTGGTAAATGTCGATGTCGTTACCGCGCGAGAAATAAATGCGTTCGAAGCTGCACGACGTCCGCGGCAGCAGGCCCGTAAACGCAGTTGAGGTCACGGTGCCACGCCGCTTGATCACGATCACGTGCCCCGGCTCGACTTCCTTAACTTCCTCGAGTGCGAGGTCGAACACCGTCATCAGCGGCGCGCGCTCCGACGCAAATGCCACGACTTCTTCATTCTGAAAATAAAACGCCGGACGAATACCCGACGGATCCCGCGCGACAAACGCGTCCCCATTGCCGACCAGACCCGCGATGGCATAGCCGCCGTCCCACTTCTTCGACGCCCGCGTCAGGACGCGGCCGAGATCGAGATCCTCGCTGATGCGCAGCGACAATTCGCGCCCGGAGAGCTCGCGCGTGCGCAGATAGCGGTAGATGTCCTCATGCTCTTCATCGAGGTAGAAGCCGATTTTCTCGAGCACCGCCTGCGTGTCAGATGCGAAAATCGGATGCTGGCCAATCGCGATGAGGCTGTCGTTCAGCTCCCGCGTGTTGGTCATGTTGAAATTACCGCACAGCGCCAGATTGCGCGTCGGCCAGGAACTGCGGCGGAAGTACGGATGACACGCGCTCACGCCATAACCGCCGGACGTGCCGTAGCGAAGATGCCCCAGATATAATTCCGCGCCGAAGTCGAAATGCTTCTTAACCGTATCAGGAAATTCCGGGTGCACGGTTCCCGCCGTGACTAACTCGCCGTACTGCTCGAGGAGTGTCCGGAAAACTCGATCCAGCGGATTCGCCTCGATGCTCCGCTCGCGAAACATGTACGGATCGCCCGCCGGCATATCCAGTTTCACACACGCCACGCCCGCGCCATCCTGGCCGCGGTTGTGTTGCTTCTCCATGAGCAGGAAAAGCTTTTCGAAGCCCCATAGCGGCGTGCCATATTTCTCCTGATAGTAGGAGAGCGGCTTCAACAATCGCACCAACGCGATACCGCATTCATGGCCGACATGGTCACTCATGGGCGGTGCGGCACCGGTTTCCAGCCGGCGAGTGCCACAATGTGCGGCAAGAGAACGTAGTCACGTGTGTCATCACGGTGATCAAAGGTGCTGATTTCGTTGACCCTTCCCATTTGGTCAACGGCTTTCTCCAAAGGGAATGTCTTAATGACGATCGCGCGATTCGTTGTGGCTAATTTCAAGGCCGCACAGGACTCATTTCGATCAGAAGTTCAAATCAGCGGCAGTATCTGCCTGGGATTCATGGGACTGGCGCATCACCCTCGATATTCAGGCCCAAGTCGATTTTGGCCCAATTGCGGCAACATAGCGCAGCTTCCTTGCCGCACTTTCCCATCGCCAAACCCGCTCCTTCCCTGTTTCGACAGAGGCCTCTTTCCCGACCATGCTGATCCTTCCCGGCTCACCGGCACTCTCTCCTTTTCGGCTCAAGAAACTTCTGCAGGACCTCATCGCCAGCGGCCTGCCGGTGAACGCCGTCAACGCGCAATTCATCCACGTGGCCGAGCTGACCACGGAACTCACCGCCGGGGAACAAGGGATTCTCGAAAAGCTGCTCACCTACGGCCCGAGTCGCGCCGCGCAGAAAGTCGACGGTCTTCTCCGGGTCGTCGCGCCGCGTCCGGGTACGATTTCACCGTGGTCCTCCAAAGCCACAGACATCGCGCACATCTGCGGGCTGACGAAGATCAAACGCATTGAGCGCGTCATCGCGTACACCGTTGCTTTCAACAACGCCGATTTTGCCAAAAAGCTGAACATGATTTCGGCCGGCCAGTTGAAGATTCTTCAGGCGAAGCTCCACGATCGCATGACGCAAGCCGTCTTCAACGATCTCGAAAGTGTGCAGGTTCTCTTCAGCCACAAGGCTCCGCGCGAGATGACCAGCGTTCCGGTTCTCGCCCGAGGGCGCGCCGCACTCGTCGCCGCCAACACGTCGCTGGGCCTCGCCCTCGCGGAGGATGAGATTGATTATCTCGTCAACGCGTTCACCACGCTCAAACGCGATCCGAACGACATCGAATTAATGATGTTCGCTCAGGCCAACTCCGAGCACTGCCGGCATAAAATCTTCAACGCGACGTGGGACATCGACGGTCAAAAACGCGACCGCTCGCTGTTCCAGATGATCAAGAACACGTATCAGCTCCACAGCGACGGTATCTTGTCCGCGTACAAGGACAACGCCGCCGTGCTCGCTGGCTCCCGCGGTGGCCGCTTCTACGTCAATCCCAAGACGGGCGAATACGCCGCGCACGACGAAGACATTCACATTCTGTGCAAGGTGGAGACACACAATCATCCGACCGCGATCTCGCCCTTTCCCGGCGCAGCCACGGGCTCGGGCGGCGAAATCCGCGACGAAGGCGCCACCGGTCGCGGTTCCAAACCGAAAGCTGGCCTCACCGGATTTACGGTGTCGAATTTGAAACTTCCTGGCGCCATCCAGCCGTGGGAAAAAGAAAACGGTAAGCCGAACCGCATCGTTTCGGCGCTCGATATCATGATCGAGGGTCCGCTTGGCGGCGCCGCGTTCAACAACGAATTCGGCCGCCCCAATATCAACGGTTACTTTCGGACGTTCGAGGCCGAAGTTCCTTCGGCCTCTCCGGTTTCGAGTTCAGAGTTCCGCGTTCCGGGTTCCGAAGCCTCCAAAGCCAAAACTCAAAACCCAAAACCCGAAACCGAACGCGGAACCCAGAACCCAGAACCCGGAACCGCAATTCCGTCGCAGACGGAATTGCGCGGTTATCACAAACCGATCATGCTCGCAGGTGGTCTCGGCAATATCAAAGCCGACCACATCCAGAAGGGCCTGATCAATCCTGGCGATCAACTCATCGTCTTGGGCGGTCCCGCAATGTTGATTGGTCTTGGTGGCGGCGCGGCGAGTTCGATGGCGAGCGGTCACGGCGACGAGGATCTCGATTTCGCCAGCGTGCAGCGTGAAAACGCCGAAATGGAACGCCGCTGTCAGGAAGTGATCGATCGCTGCTGGGCGCTCGGCGACGAGAATCCCATTTCGTTTATCCACGACGTCGGCGCCGGCGGACTTTCGAACGCATTGCCGGAACTGGTCAACGACGGCGGACGCGGCGGGCGTTTCAATCTTCGCCAGGTGCCTAACGACGAGCCGGGCATGACTCCGCTTGAGATTTGGTGCAACGAGTCGCAGGAGCGCTACGTCGTCGCCGTTCCCGCTGCACGCATTGAAACATTCAAACAGCTCTGTGCTCGCGAACGCTGCCCATTCGCCGTCGTCGGCGAAGCAACGGCGGAAAAGCAGTTGGTGCTCGAAGATCCCCATTTTAAAAACAAACCGATCGATCTTCCCCTCGACGTGCTCCTCGGCAAACCGCCGCGCATGCACCGCAGCGACACGTCGAAAAAGCGCCCGCTCGTCCCGCTCGAGCTCGGCAGTCTTTCGCTCGCCGAAGCAATTCATCGCGTGCTCGCGCATCCGACCGTCGCCGACAAAACGTTTCTCATCTCAATTGGAGACCGCACCGTTGGCGGGTTGATTTGCCGCGATCAAATGGTCGGCCCGTGGCAAGTCCCGGTCGCCGATTGTGCCGTGACCGCCGCCACGTTCGACGTTTACACGGGCGAGGCGATGTCGATGGGCGAGCGCACTCCCGTGGCGATCAACAACGCCGCGGCGTCCGCGCGCTTGGCCGTCGGCGAAGCGCTCACGAATCTCGCCGCTGCGCAGATTGGCGACATCGGCAAGGTCAACCTCTCTGCGAACTGGATGGCCGCGCCCGCCATCGCGGGCGAGGGCGCCGATCTCTACGCCGCGGTCCACGCGGTTGGCATGGAGCTTTGTCCCGCGCTTGGAATTACAATTCCGGTTGGGAAAGATTCGATGAGCATGAGCACGGTGTGGCAGGAAGGCACCGTGCAAAAACGGATGACTGCTCCCGTTTCGTTGATCGTATCCGCCTTCGCACCCGTCACCGACATCCGCCTCTCGCTGACGCCGCAGCTTCGTTACGACGCGACATCCGCAATTCCTGTAGCCGGGATCGCCGACCCCGGTGCTGCTCAGAGCGGCGACGTAGCTCGCCACGAATCCGGCCTCAGCGCGGCCGGCTACAACTCTGAATCACAGCACGACATTGGAGAAAACGTCTTGTTATTGGTCGATCTTGGACGCGGTAAAAACCGTCTCGGCGGTTCCATTCTCGCCCAAGTCGTTTCGCAGATCGGTGAAGAGACGCCGGATGTCGACAGCCCGACCGATCTCAAAAATTTCTGGAGCGCCATCCAGCAACTCGGCCGCGAGCACAAACTTCTCGCGTATCACGATCGCTCCGACGGCGGGCTGCTCGCAACCGCGGTGGAAATGGCGTTCGCTGGACACACGGGCGTCGATCTCGAAATTCCCGCCGGCCACAACGCGTTCGCCGCTCTCTTCAGCGAAGAGCTCGGCGCCGTCATCCAGGTGCGTGAAGCCGATCTCGACGACGTCTATCTCACGCTTCGCCAGCACGGCTTCAAAACGTGCACGACACGCGTCGGCACACTCAACCGCGATCATGCCGTCCGAATCCGGCGCGGAGGCACCACGCTCTTTGAAGAGAACCTTTTCGCCCTCCGCGCGATCTGGTCCGATGTTACCCGGCGGATCGCCGCTCTGCGGGACAATCCTGAAAGTGCCGAGTCCGAGTATCGCGCGAAGCTCGAAGCCGACAATCCCGGTATCAGGCCGAAGATTACGTTCGAGTTCGGGAACAGTTATTCAGAGAACACAGGAGGTAGCGCAGAGATCACGGAGCCCAAACAGTCGGACACCTCTTCCTCTGCGGCCTCCGTGAAATCCTCCGTGCTCTCTGTGCAACTGGCTCGTTCTGCCCGCCCGCGCGTCGCCATCCTCCGCGAGCAAGGCGTCAACGGCCAAATTGAAATGGCAGCCGCATTTACGCGCGCGGGCTTCACCGCGGTGGACGTCCACATGACCGATATTCTGAGCGGACGGATTTCGTTGAAAGACTTTCGGGGCATCATCTCGTGCGGCGGCTTCAGTTACGGCGACGTCCTCGGCGCAGGCGAAGGTTGGGCTAAGAGCGTCCTATTCAACGAACGCGCGCGCGCGGAGTTCGCGGGGCTCTTCGCGCGCGAAGACGCCTTCGCCCTCGGCGTCTGCAACGGCTGCCAGATGATGAGCAATCTGCACTCGATCATTCCAGGATCCGAACTATGGCCGCGATTTGTTCAGAATCGCTCGGAACGCTACGAAGCGCGCTTCGTCTCAGTGAAGATCGAGAAGAGCCCAAGCGTTTTGTTTGCCGGGATGGAAGGATCCGTCATTCCGATCGCGGTCGCACACGGCGAAGGTTATGCCGAGTTCAAGGACTCCGTCGCGGCTGAACTCTGTAGCGCATCGGGTTTGGTGACCGCCCGATTTGTCGACAACCATCATCAGCCAACGGAACGATATCCGCTCAACCCCAATGGCTCGCCGCTCGGCATGACGGCGCTGACGACGACCACCGGACGCGTGACCATCATCATGCCGCATCCCGAACGCGTCTTCCGCACGGTCGCGATGAGCTGGCATCCTGCTGAATGGAGCGAAGATTCGCCTTGGATGAAACTCTTCCAAAACGCGCGCGCGTGGGTTGGCTGATTCGGACGCGGAGCCGGACGACACGGAGGTCGTCCCTCCATGGCAAACCAAAGCCCGCCGGAAATCCAGCGAGTCGCCAGGTCGTTGAGCGCTCGTGCAACTTTCGTCGTCCGAGATTCGTCAGCTCGGAGCGCGGTGAATATCATGCCTCATCGCACCCCAGACTCATCGTACCCCATGACGTTAAAATCACTTATCTTTTTCGTCGGTAGCGTCTGTTCAGTGTTCCTGACGTCGTTGAGCGCGGCGCCTTCGGCGGCGCCGGTTACACCGAATGCCTCGCCGGAAGTTCATGCGCTGATCCAGTTGCTGCACGATCTCTCGGGAAAATATACGCTGACGGGTCAGCATAATTATCCCAATATCAAGGATCGCAATACGCAGTTCGCGCGGAAATATCTCGGCAAGACGCCAGCGGTGTTTAGCACGGATTTCGGCCACGCCGAGCCAGGTAATTCCGATTCATATCTCGCTCGGCCCGACATCGTCAAAGAGTGCATCCGGCAGCACCAACGCGGCGCGCTCGTGACAATTTGCTGGCATGCCGTTCCGCCGACGGCGGACGAGCCCGTTACTTTTCGCCCGCTTCCGGGCAGTGATCCGAGGGCGCTGAAAAGCGTGCAAGGTAAACTGCTCGACGAGCAGTTTCGCGACGTGCTCACGCCCGGCACACCGCTTTATCAACACTGGTGCGCGCAGGTCGATGCGATCGCAGTCTTTCTCAAGCAACTCGAGGACGCCCACGTTCCCGTGCTCTGGCGCCCGTACCACGAGATGAACGGCGACTGGTTCTGGTGGGGCGGTCGCGGAGCGGACACCGTCGCGCTTTATCGCCAGATTTTCGACCGTTTGGTGAATCATCATCATCTCACGAATCTCGTGTGGGTCTGGAGCATGGATCGCGTGAGCAAGCCGGGGATGGAGCATGAGAAATATTTCCCGGGGATCGAGTATGTCGACGTGCTCGGCCTCGACGTCTATGGCAACGATTTCGCGCAGTCGTATTACGAAAGCCTTGAAAGCCTTTCCCAAGGCAAACCGATCACGCTCGCCGAAGTCGGAAATCCACCGTCGCTTGAAATCCTGAAGGCGCAGCCCAAATGGACGTACTTCGTGACCTAGGCGGGCATGGTTCGAAATACGTCGAAGAAAACGTACGCCAAGCTATTGCGCGATCCGCGTATGCTCAGTTTGGAAGATCCCGCGTACGCGACCGTGACAGCCGCATATCGTCACGCGGCCGGTCTGCCGCCGGTGCATGTCGAACCAGCGACCGCGAATTTTTCGGGCACTTGGATTCTCGACGAAGAAAAAAGCTCGCTCGGCCGCAGAGGCGCAGCGTTCGCCCCGGCCCGCCTCGACACCAGTCATGAAGGCAACAGCTTCACAGTCCGCACGACCCGCATCCTCGAATATGCCGATGATGAAGTGACGAAAGAAAAGCTCACGCTTGACGGCACGGAATCGCACTCCGAGTTCATGAACTCGCCTCGGGTCACCAGGGCTCATCTCTCACCCGACGGCACTCAATTGATCATGGATTCGACCGTTCAATTTTCCTGGGGTTCTCCCGATTCAAAAAGCCAGGTGCACGACACGTGGCAACTCGATGAGGGCGGCAGCGCCTTAACGATTCACCGGACCGCAAACACCCCGATCGGGCCGCAGACGACAACGATGGTCTTCGACCTACGTTAGCCCGAGTTGGTCAGTCCACTTGGGTTAGCCGCGCGCTTCGAACGTTCCGTCGGTGCGCTTTGCGATGAGTCGCTTCAACTCGAGCATCATCAGCGCTGCCGAAACTTGCGCCGACGCCAGGCCTGTCTGCCCGACGATCACATCGGACGAGATGATCGCTCCGCCGGCAAAACAGGCCCACACCGCCGATTCCTCCGACGTGAGATGGGCGTCCAGATTCGAACGACCAGAACTGCCTGCTTCCGTGACTCCGGCTTTCTCCGGGATCGGCTGCGGCCGGAAGCCGTCGAGATAGTTCAACTCGGACAAAACGTCGTCGACGCTCGTCAACAGTGTCGCTCCATCACGGATCAGCTGATGGCAACCGGCGCTCGACGGCTGGTCGATTCGTCCCGGTACAGCGAACAGAAGCCGTCCTTGTTCGCCCGCGAAACGTGCCGTGATCATCGCTCCGCCGCTTACATCCGTTTCAACGACGATCGTCGCTTCACACATTCCTGCGACGACGCGATTGCGCATCGGGAAACTTTGGCGATCCGCTCGGCGGCCGAACGGGAATTCCGAAAGCATCGCACCCTCTGCCTCGATCCGGCGATAGAGCTCAAGATTTTCCGGAGGATAAATGATATCGATGCCACAGCCAACCACGCCGGCGGTTTTCCCTCCGACCGAAAGCGCGCCTTCGTGCGCCGCCGTATCGATGCCACGAGCGAGTCCGCTTACGACACAAAATCCCAGGCGCCCCAGCTCTGCACCCAATTTTTTCGCCGTGGCCATGCCGTACAACGTCGTCCGACGCGAACCGACAATCGCAATGCAGGGACGATCAAATTCGTAACGACCTTTTCGGTACAAGCCGATCGGCGGGTCGTTGATTTCTTTCAGCAGTTTGGGATAACCCGAATCGCGCGTCGTGATAAAATCCGCACCACTCTTCGCCATCCGGTCTTCCTCCCGCGCGAGGTTAAAGTGGTCCTGCCACGAGGCAATCGTCGCACTGATGACAGGGCCGACGCCCTGCACCGATTGAAGCTTTCGCGGATCGGTCGTGAAGACCGCGCGTGGATCTCCGCCGAGATCCTGAAGAAGACGATTGAGCGTAACCGGTCCGATA